>JASFUR010000070.1:0-11152 GCA_050050215.1 Gemmatimonadota bacterium | reverse complement strand
GGACGTCGAGGACGCGTCCGAGCGGACCGCCCTGCTCGCCGTGCAGGGGCCTCGTGCCCGGGAGGCGCTCGCGCCGATCGCCGGGATCGACCTCGACACGGTGCGCTACTACCGGTTCGTCGAGGGCGAGGTCGCGGGCGCGGCCGCCGTCATCAGCGGGACGGGCTACACCGGAGAGGACGGGTTCGAGCTCTACGTGGACGCCCCCGATGCCGTGTCGGTCTGGAAGGCGGTGATGGCTTCGGGCGAGTCGGTGGGTCTGGTCCCGGCGGGTCTCGGCGCCCGGGACTCCCTGCGGCTCGAGATGGGGTACGCCCTGTACGGCAACGAGCTGGACGACCAGCACACGCCGCTGGAGGCCGGACTCGGGTGGGTGACGAAGCTCGGGAAGGGAGACTTCGTCGGCCGCGATCCGCTGCTGGCCCAGAAGGAGGCCGGTCTGACGCGAAAGCTGGTCGCGCTGGCCGCCACCGAGCGGGGCTTTCCGCGCTCGGGCTACGACATCCTCTCGGACGGAGAGGTGGTCGGAAACGTCACGAGCGGTACGATGAGCCCGAGCCTCGGTCATGGCATCGCCCTCGGGTACGTGCCGACGGAGCTGTCCGCCAAGGACACCGAGCTCCGGATCGACGCACGCGGTCGACCCTTCGCGGCCGTCGTCACCAGCACGCCCTTCTACACGAAGGGCTCGATCAAGCGCTGATGCGTGTCGGCATCCTCACCGTGAGCGACGGGTGCGCCCGGGGCGAGCGGGAAGACCGGAGCGGTGCCAGGATCGCGTCGTGGTGTGAGGAGCGCGGCCACGAGATCACCCATCGGGAGATCGTGCCCGACGAGACCGCCGAGATCGTGCCACGTCTGCTGGACTGGGCGGACCGCTCCGAGGTCGACGTCATCCTCACCACGGGAGGCACCGGACTGACCCCGCGGGACGTGACGCCCGAGGCGACACGCTCGGTCATCGAGCGTGAGGCCCCGGGCATCGCCGAGGAGATCCGCCGCCGAGGGCTCGAAGCCACGCCCTTCTCCGTTCTCTCCCGAGGGGTCTGCGGGACCCGCGGCACGACGTTGATCGTGAACCTGCCCGGAAGTCCCGGGGGCGTCTCCGACGGGCTCGTGGTACTCGAGCCCCTGCTGGACCACGCAGTCGCGCTCCTCGGGGGCGGCCACGCCCCACACACGCCTCCGGAGGGTGCATCGTGACGTCCGCCTCCGATCGCGTCCTGATCTCGACGCACGACCTCGAGAAGGCCGGGGCGCTGCGCGACGCGTTCGAGCACGCGGGCTATCCGACGGAATTGGTGACGCCCGCCGAGACGCTGGTCCCCGATTCGGATGCGGCGCTGCTCATCCTCACGGGAGTGGACTCCAACGCGGACGGTAGCCTGGCGCGCCAGGCGCGCGAGACGCTCGGCGTGCCGGTCTTCGCCATCAGCCCGGAAGAGTCCCTACCGACCGCGCTGCGGCCGGGCTTCGACGAGGTGTTCACCCGCACGTCCTCCACGGACGACGTCGTCCTGCTGGGATCGCGAGCGATCGAGCGGAGGAAGCTCCGTGAGATCACCGGCATCGTCGGAGAGACCGACGCCATCCACCAGGTGCTCGAGCGTGTCGTCCAGATCGCGCCCGTCCAATCGACCGTTCTCGTCACCGGCGAGTCCGGGACGGGCAAGGAGCTCGTGGCCCGAGGCATCCACGCGTTGTCCCCGCGCAGACACCGCCCGTTCATCGCCGTGAACGTGGCGGCGCTGTCGGAGACCTTGCTCGAGTCCGAGCTCTTCGGTCACGAGAAGGGGGCGTTCACCGGGGCGATCGACTCCCGCAGGGGGATCTTCGAGCTCGCCGACCGCGGCACGGTCTTCCTCGACGAGATCGGGGAGATGCCGCTCCAGACGCAGACCAAGCTGCTCCGTGTGCTGGAGCAGAGGGAGTTCCTGCGCGTCGGTGGTGAGAAGGCCATCAAGGTGGACGTCCGCATCGTCGCCGCGACCAACCAGGACCTGCGCCAGCTCGTGGCCATCGGAGAGTTCAGGCGCGATCTCTATTTCAGGCTCAACGTGCTGAGCATCGAGCTCCCGCCGTTGCGCGAGCGCAGGGGAGACATCCCGCTCCTGGTCGAGGCATTCGTCCGAGAGGTATCGGAGCGACACGATCGCTCGTTCCCCGGAATCTCGGCGGAGGCGATGGAGATCCTGATGTCGTACTCGTGGCCGGGCAACATCCGCGAGCTGCGCAACCTGGTCGAGTCGATGGTCGTTCTCGCCCCCAATCGGGCGATCCGGCCTGAGGACATCCCGGACGACATCCGCGGCGGAGGGGCCTCGATGCTCCCCGTGCCAGTGACGAAGGCCGCACGGGAGGAGGAGGCAGGCGAGGGCAGGACTCTACGACCCGAGCTCGAGTTCATCTTCCGGACGCTGGTCGAGCTCCGTGTCGACATGGACGACCTGCGCCGGGAGTTCGAGGCCTACAGGGGCGGCGGCTCGTCCGTCGATCTGGCGCCGTATCCCGTCGTGAGGCGTGTCGGCCCTGGCGGGAGCGGGGGGATCGAGGTGGGGGCCTACCCCCCGCCGGAGGAGCCCCGCGCGGAAGAAGCCGAAGAGAGCTCGACCTCGGAGCGCTCGCGCACGATCGTCTTCGAGCCGGGCATGACGATGGAGGACATCGAGCGCCAGGCGATCCTCGCGGCGTTGGAGGAAGTCGGGGGAAACAGGCGCAAAGCGGCCGACCTCCTCGGAATCGGCGAGCGGACGCTGTACAGGAAGATCTCCAAGTACGACCTGGAGGTCTGAGCCGTCAGGGGGCCGGCCCGACGCCGGCTCGCGCCCTCGCCCTCGCCCGCTCGCCCTGAATTCGGGAGAGGATGCCGCTCCACGCGGACGATTGGTCGAACTGATAGGCCAAGACCAGGGGAGACTCCAGGTCCACCCCGTCTCCGAAGGAATAGAGGGCCATCTCCGTGCGTCGCTGTCCGACGCGTTGCTCGCCCCAGGAGGGTGTAATGGGCACGATGTCCCGGGGCCGGACGCGCAGGCCGCGCGAGATGAACTGCACCTCTTCCGGCGTGAAGGCCACGTCCGGCTGGTCGGAGTAGAACGAGACGAGGAAGAGGCCCGTGCCGTCGCTGCCCGGCGTGTGCGCCGCGAGGAGGCCCGCGAGCCTCCGCTCGGTGTCGGGCGCGGTGACGCGAGTCACCGACGGGTGGAGCGGGGTCACCATGATCTGGAGGTCTCCGCTCTGCAGGAAGAGCGACACGTCTTCCTGCCGCAGCGTCCCGTAGCCGGGAGGTGGCACCGCAGTGACGCCTCCCGAGACGCCCGCGCCCTCCGTAGCCGGCGCGATGGTGCAGGCCCCGAGTACCATCGACACGAAGAGGGCCGATCGCCCCGGCGGCGTCACGAGGTCGCTCCCTCCGTCTGAAGGAGCTCATCCAGTGCCTCGAGGAGCGTCTCACGGCCCTCGCCCGTCTTGGACGAGAACTGGAGGAGCTGCTCCTCCAGGAGCCCCAGGGCCTCCGATGCACGGGGCAGTGCCCGGGCGCGCTCGGACCGCTTGAGCTTGTCGATCTTCGTCAGCACGACCAGCGTCGGGACGCCGAGCTCGGCGAGATACTCGACCATGCGGTGGTCGTGTTTGGTCGGCGGGTGCCGCGAGTCCACGAGGTGCACCACACCCTTCACCTTCCCTGATTCGCCGAGGTACCACTCGATCAACTCGGCCCAGGCATCCCGCGTCGACTCCGGAACCCGCGCGTATCCATAGCCCGGGAGGTCGACCAGGAAGAAGTCGTCGTTCACGCGGTAGAAGTTGAGCGCCTGCGTCTTTCCGGGCGTTGCGGAGACGTGCGCCAACTTGTTGCGGGTGCGCCGGAGGAGCGTGTTGATCAAGGAAGACTTACCGACGTTCGAGCGTCCGGAGAACGCCACCTGGGGAAGGGCCCCGGGCGCCGGCCCGCCAGGCGCCGCGATGGTCCCGGCGTATTCCACGGCGTGGATCTTCATCCGTGGGAGACGGGCACCCCCACGCCTGCCTCCGAGGGCGGTGCCGATACCCGTCGCGGACCGACGAGGACCGCGTCCATCACCTCGTCCATCGTGCGCACGAGGTCGAATGTCACGGCGTCCCGGACCTCCTCGGGGAGCAGCTCCAGCTCGCTCGCGTTGGCCGCGGGGAGCACCACCTTCCGCATTCCGCTCCGGAGCGCGGCGACCGCCTTCTCCTTGACCCCGCCCACGCCGAGCACGCGGCCTCGCAACGTGATCTCCCCGGTCATGGCGACGTCGGCCCGGGTCGGCGTGTCCGTCAGCGCGGAAATGAGCGCCACCGCGATCGTGATGCCCGCAGAGGGCCCGTCCTTGGGTGTCGCCCCCTCGGGGATGTGGATGTGAACGTCGACCTTCTCGTGGAAGAGCGGCTCCAGCCCCAGCATCTTGGAGCGCGACCTCGCGTACGTGACCGCGGCCTGCGCCGACTCCTTCATGACGTCGCCCAGGGTTCCCGTGAGACGCAGGTTCCCGCCGCCCGGCACGATGGCGACCTCGACGTCGAGGACCTCACCGCCAGCCGCCGTCCACGCGAGCCCGTTGGCGATGCCGATGCGCTCCCCGTCCTTGTCTCGGTCGGCGGGCTGGTAGGGCGGGGGACCCAGCAGCTCCTTGAGGTCCCCCTCGGAGATGACCGTCGGCTTGTCGCCTCCGTCCGCCACGGTGCGAGCGAGCTTGCGCGTGATGCGGGAGAGGCGTCGCTCGAGCTCGCGCACTCCGGCCTCGCGCGTGTAGCGCTCGATGATGTCGTGGATCGCTCCGGGCGAGAGATCCGGACGATCCTCTCCGAGCCCGTGCCGCTTGGCCTGCCGAGGCCAGAGGAACCGGCCGGCGATCTCGCGCTTCTCCGTGTCCAGGTAGCCCGGGAGGCGGATGACCTCCATGCGGTCGCGCAGCGGCTCCGGGATCCCCTGCAGCGTGTTGGCGGTGGCCACGAACATCACGTCCGAGAGGTCGAACTCGAGCTCGAGATAGTGATCCGTGAACGTCTTGTTCTGCTCCGGATCGAGCACTTCGAGAAGGGCCGCGCCGGGGTCACCGTGGAAGTCCCGTGCGAGCTTGTCGACCTCGTCCAGGAGGAAGACCGGGTTACGGGTGCCGCTTCTCCGCATGCCCTGGATCACACGGCCGGGCAGCGCTCCGACGTACGTCCTGCGGTGCCCGCGGATCTCGGCCTCGTCGCGAACGCCGCCCAGGCTGACCCGCACGAACTCTCGCCCCATCGCGTCGGCGATGCTGCGTCCCAGCGACGTCTTCCCGACGCCGGGCGGCCCGACCAGGCAGAGGATGGGCCCGCGCATGTCCCGGACCAACGAGAGGACCGCAACGTGGTCCAGGATGCGCTCCTTCACCTCCTGCAGCCCGAAGTGCGCGGCCTCGAGGACCTCGGCCGCCTTGCGTACGTCGATGGAGTCCCGCGTCCGGGCGCTCCAGGGCAGGGACACGATCCAGTCGAGATGCGTCCGGATGACGGCCGCTTCCGGTGCGACCGGATTGAGCTTCTTGAGCCGGCCCAGCTCCTTTTCCGCCCGGGTGAGAGCGTGCGGAGGCAGGTCGGCCTCGTCGATCGTCTCGCTGATCTCCGCCCACTCATCCGGCTCGTCACGCGCGGGCTCCCGGTGGATCGTCCTCAGCCCCGGACCGAAGTCCGGGTCGTCGCGGCGGCCGCTGAGCTGCATCTGGATCTGACGGTCGAGCTTCCGCTCGATACGGAGGATCTCGAGCTCCCGCACCAGGATTTCACGGAGCAGCTCGAGGTGCGCCGTCAGATCGGCGCACTCGAGGATCTCCTGCTTCTCCGATGAAGGGAGAATCAGGTGCCCCGATATGAGGTGGGCGAACCTGACTCGGTCGCCGTCCGCGGAGAGGACTCCGGAGAGTTCCTCGGGGATGCGCTCGTGCAGACGCGCGTACTCGCCATAGAGGCTCACGACCGAGCGTGACAGGCTCGTGGCGCGCTCGGAGGCTTGCCCCTCCTCTCGCTCCTCGGTCACCAGCGGCTCGATGGTGGCGCGCAACGCCTCCGTCGTGGTCGTCAGTCGTTTGACCTTGGCGCGCCCCAGGCCTTCGAGCACGACCCGGGACGTTCCGTCGGGCAGCTGGGAGACTTGGACCAGTCGGGCGATCGTGCCCACTCGGAAGAGGTCGTTGCTCCCCGGGTCGTCCACGCCCGGATCCTTCTGCGCCACGAGCAGCACGAGATCGTCGGCTTCCTTCGCTTCCTCCAGGGCCGTGACGGAGCGCCGCCGCCCGATGAGAATCGGGAGGACAATGTACGGGAAGAAGACGAGGTCCCTGAGCGCGACCACCGGAAGGCGGTCGGGAATCTCGACCTCGTCCTCGGTCCTGATCAGGATGCCCATGTGTGGAGCCCAACGGGGGAGTCGTCGGCGCCAATCGTAAACCCTGCGCGGCTCCCGGAACAGGGAGGGTGCCGGAGTGCGGCGTCGGGGCGCTGGGACTGTCGCCTGGGCGACAAGAATCGGACGTCGAACGCCCGTCCTCGAGGTCTGCTCAGGCCTTCTTCTTCCGCTCCTCGGCGTGGAGCACGAGCAAGGGCGGCACACCGTGGTCGATCGACTCCTCGGTTACCACGACTTCGCGGACGTCCTCCCGCGACGGGATCTCGAACATCACCTCCCGCATGACGTTCTCGATGATTGAACGGAGACCGCGTGCACCCGTCCCACGCTCCAGGCTGCGTCGCGCGATGGCCCGGATGGCCCCGGGCTCGAACGTGAGCCCTATGCCGTCGAGCTCGAACATCTTGTCGTACTGCTTCACCAGGGCGTTCTTCGGCTCCTGGAGGATGCGCACGAGCGAGTCCTCGTCGAGGTCGTCGAGGTGCACCGTGACCGGGAGTCGACCGACGATCTCGGGTATCAGGCCGTAGCGCTGCAGATCCTCGGGTTCGACGTGCTGCAGAATGTTGCCGTCCTTGTGCTTGACGTCCTCACCGGCGAAGCCGATGCGCCGCTTTCCGATGCGCGTCTCGACGATCTGCTCGAGCCCGTCGAAGGCGCCGCCGCAGATGAAGAGGATGTTCTTCGTGTTGATCTGGATGTATTCCTGCTGCGGGTGCTTGCGGCCACCCTGCGGCGGGACGCTCGCGATGGTGCCCTCGAGGATCTTCAGCAGCGCCTGCTGCACGCCCTCACCCGACACGTCGCGGGTGATGGACGGGTTCTCGGATTTGCGGGCGATCTTGTCGATCTCGTCGATGTAGACGATGCCGCGCTCGCACTCGGCCACGTTGAAGTCGGCGGCCTGCAACAGGCGCACGAGGATGTTCTCGACGTCCTCGCCGACGTAGCCGGCCTCGGTGAGCGTCGTGGCGTCCGCGATCGTGAACGGCACGTGGAGGATGCGGGCGAGGGTCTGCGCGAGGAGCGTCTTGCCCACCCCCGTCGACCCGATGAGCAGGATGTTCGCCTTGTCGATCTCGACCTCGTCGAGGATACCCTGATTGCGAACCCGCTTGTAGTGGTTGTACACCGAGACGCACAGGGAGCGCTTCGCGATCTCCTGGCCGATCACGTACTGGTCGAGAACTCCCTTGATCTCCTCGGGCTTGGGGCTCGGGACGTTGTGCTCATGAGCCTCGCGCTCTTCCTCTTCGGCGAGGATCTCGTTGCACAGCGAGATGCACTCGTTGCAGATGTAGACGTTGGGTCCGGAGATGAACTTCTTGACGCTCTCCTTGGACTTCCCGCAGAAGCTGCAGCGAAGGTGCTTGTCGCTGGTCATGATGTGGGCTCCGGATTGTCGGCGTCTGCCGGCTTGCCGTTGGTCTGCGTGACCGGTCCTTCGAGGACCTTGTCGATGAGGCCGTACTCGACGGCCTCGATGGGACTCATGAAGCGGTCACGGTCCACGTCGTCCGCGATCCGCTCGACGGGCTGGCCCGTGTGCTCCGAGATGATTCCGTTGAGCCGCTCCCGGATGTGGAGGATCTCCTTCGCGGCGACCTCGACGTCGGCTGCGGTGCCCTGATATCCGCCGGACGGCTGGTGGATCATGATGCGCGAGTTGGGCAGCGCGTGGCGCTTGCCGTTCTCTCCGGCCGTCAGGAGCACGGCACCCATGGACGCCGCCATGCCGACGCAGAACGTCGACACCGGCGCGCGCAGGTGCTGCATGGTGTCGTAGATCGCCATCCCCGCGTACACGCTCCCGCCGGGGGAGTTGATGTACATGAAGATGTCCCGCTCGGGGTCTTCGGCGTCGAGGAAGAGCAGCTGCGCCAGAATGATGTTCGCGACGTTGTCGTCGACGGCGCTGCCCAGGAACACGATCCGGTCCATGAGCAGCCGACTGAAGATGTCGTAGCTGCGCTCGCCTCGGCTCGTTCGCTCGATGACATACGGGGGATAGATCGTCATGTGATCTCCGACTGCTCCTTGAGAAACTCGAACACCTTGCGCTCGGTCAGGTCGCGCTCGAGCGCGTCGAGACGCCCCGACTTCTGCATATTTGCGTAGACCTTCGCCGCGGTCGTTTCGTTGGCGGCCGCGATCTCCTCGATACGGGTATCGAGGTCCTCTTCCGTCGCCCCCAGCCCTTGAGTCTCGGCCACCCGGTCGATGACCAGAAGGCGCTTCACGGCGCGCTCCGCTTCGGGCCGGATCTGGGTGCGCACCTCGGCCAGCCGCTCGCCCGGAATGTCCTGCGAGTCGCTGAGCACCCCCTCCACGTAGCGGTCGACCATGGAGGCGGGAACCTCGAACGGATTCGCGTCGATCAAGAACTCCAGGAGGCGCCCGCGCACGGCCCCCTCCGCCTGATTGTCGGCTTCCTTCTGCAGGTCTTCACGTACCCTAGTGGTGAGCTCGTCCAGCGTCTCGAAGTCGCCGACCTGCTTCGCCAGATCGTCATCCAGCGGGGGACGCTCGAGCCGCCGCAGGGCCGTGAGCCCGATCTTGACGCGCTCGGTGCCACCGCTCTCCGGGTCGTTCGCGGCACCAGGGAAGGTGATGTCGAACTCGTCCTGCTTTCCCGGCTCCAGCGTCTTGATTGCCGCCTCGATGTCCGGGATGGCGTCGCCTTTCCCCAGGATGAAGTCGTAGGGGCGGGCCTCGTCGTCTTCGTCGTCACCCAGCTTCGTGAGCTGGACCGAGACCAGGTCTCCGTCCTCTGGCGTGCCTTCCTCGAGCGGCTGCCAGGCGCCGTTCTGCTCCTGGATGCGCTCGAGCACCTGCTGCACCTGTTCGTCGCCCACCTCCGCCGCGGGGCGCTCGACGGCGAAGCCTCCGAGCCTCGAAAGCTCGATCTGCGGCTGGACGTCGAACTCGACCTCGAACTTCAGGTCCTGCTCGGGCGCGTATTGCACGTCCCCGATCTGGCCTTCGCTGATGGGTCGTAGCTGCTCCGTGGCCAGTGCCTGTCGGTAGGCATCGCCGATGAGCTTGTCGAGCGCCTCCTGCCGCAGCGCGCCCGAGAAGCGTGACTCGATGACCCTCGTCGGCACATGGCCCTTGCGGAAGCCCTTCAGCTTGGCGCGCGAGGCGAGCTGCCGCGCGGCCTTCTGCTCTTCCTCCTGGACGATGGTGGCGGGAACGGTGACGCTCATGCGGCGGCGCCAACGTTCCTGCTCCTCGACGGAGATCTGTAAGCGTGATGCGTCTATTGCCATGCGTTTTCGCGCGGCCTCGAGGATCGTGGAATCGGTGATGCGAAAGGGGGGACTCGAACCCCCACGGCACGAGGCCACGGGATCCTAAATCCCGCGCGTCTACCAATTCCGCCACTTTCGCGCGTCTGTTCGGCCCCGTCCGTGGAGCCCAATGAAGATAAAACCCCCGCAAAGAGGGGTTCAATCGTCGCGTGCGGCGAGGAAGAGCCGACCGCCCCGCGGAATGGAGCCCGTCAAAGGAACGAGCCCGTGGCGGCCAGGACCGCCACGGGCTCGACAATGGCCGCGCTGCAAGGGCTGGAAGCCTACGGCATCCTCACATTGAGGACCCGAGTGGTGCCCTCGCGGTCTTCGAGGTGCAGCGACACGATGTCTCCGCTCTCGACCCGATCCAGCGCCTCGCGGACGTCTTCGGGCGTCTCCACGAGATCGTCGTTGATCTGCGCGAGCCTCGAACCCTGGAACCGGAGCGCGCGCCTACGGTCGGCCGCGCTGCCCGGCAGGACGTCGGTCAACACGACCCCACCCGGCTCCGAGAACCCGTAGGCCTCGGCGTTCTCCTCGTCGATCGGCTCCACCTCGATCCCGAGGCGCTGCGCGCCGGTCGGCGTCGCGGGAGCCGCTGCGGGTGGCGGGCTGTTGATCGGCGCCTCGTCCAGCTGGATGTCGACGTCGACCTGCCGGCGATCGCGATAGACGGTGATCGTCACCACGTCGCCGGGGTGTCTCTCGGCGATCTCGGCCTGTAGCTCGGCCGTGTATCCGACCGGCTCGCCGTCGATGGCCACGATCACGTCCTCGGCTCGCAGCTTGCCCATCGCGGGACCGTTCTGGACCTCCTGGATGAAGACGCCCGAGATCCGGGGAAGGCCGTACAGCTCGGCGTCCTCCGGCGACACGTTGTCGATAGCGACACCGATCCGCGGACGGCGGATGTGCCCATACTCGATCAGGTCCTCCATGACGCGGCGCGCGAGGTTGATCGGGATCGCGAAGCCGTAGCCCTGATAGACGCCGGTTTCCGACGCGATCGCCGAGTTGATGCCCACTGCCTGGCCTCGGAGGTTGACCATCGGCCCGCCCGAGTTGCCCGGGTTGATCACCGCGTCCGTCTGGATGAAGTCCTCGATGGACCAGGATGCCTGGTCGCTGCCGTAGCGAGGATCGCGGAAGAGGTCGTTGCGGAGGAGGTTGAGTCCGCGACCGCGCGCGCTGATGATGCCGGCGGTGACCGTGAAGTTCAGCTGTGTCTGACCGCCGAAGCCCGGATTCCCGATGGCGAGGATCCACTCGCCCACCTTCACGTCGTCCGAGTTCCCGAACGCCATGGTAGGGAGTCTCTCGCCGGCGTCGATCTTGATGACGGCCACGTCCGTGAACGGATCGGTGCCGACGATCTCGGCCGAGAACTGACGATGATCCTCGAAGTAGACGGTGACCTCCTGCGCCCCCGACACCACGTGGTTGTTCGTCAGGA
>JASFUR010000069.1:0-11160 GCA_050050215.1 Gemmatimonadota bacterium | reverse complement strand
TTCTCTGCTTCGTCTTTTCTCCGCGGCCGGTCCGCTTCGCGCTCGGCATGGCCGTGCTCCTCGCCGCCGCGCAGTCCGGACGGATGTACCGAGGCGAGATCCTGGACCAGGAGCGCACGTTCTTCGGTGTGCACCGCGTCACGCGCGACCCGGGAAACAGCGTCAACATCCTCTACCACGGCTCGACCGTGCACGGGGTCCAGAGCCTCGATCCCGCGCGCGCCATGGTCCCGCTCGGCTACTACCACCCGAGCGGGCCCTCCGGCAGCGTCGTGCAGGCCATGTCGGCACGGCCGGACAAACGCAACATCGCGATGGTGGGAGCCGGAACGGGCGCGCTCGCGGCGCTCGCCGCTCCCCACCAGCACGTCACTTTGTTCGAGATCGATCCGGCGGTCATACGGATTGCGACGGATCCGCGGTACTTCACCTACCTCGAGAACTCCCCCGCCGAGATCGAGACCGTCATCGGTGACGGCCGCATCTCGTTGTCGCGCTCGACGAGGCTCTACGACCTCATCGTGCTGGACGCCTTCTCGTCGGGCACGATCCCCCTGCACCTCCTCACCGAGGAGGCCTTCGATCTGTACCTCGAGCGGCTCGCGCCCGGGGGCATCCTCCTCTTCCACATCTCGAATCGCCACCTCGCGCTCGCCCCGGTGCTGGCGGCGCACGCCCGAGACCGGCAGATGGCGGCCTTCGAGTGGATCGACGTGCGCGACGACGAGGCGGTCGAGCAGGGCATCTTCGGGTCGCAGTGGATCATGCTCGCGCGCGACGTCAGCGACGTGAGCTGGGTCCCGCTGGGTGGCTGGCACCCACTCGCAGAAGCGGGGCTCAGGCGCACCTGGACGGACGACTTTTCGGACCTGTTGTCGGTCCAGAAGTGGAACTGAGCGGGGACGCACGCAGGTCGTATCAGGACTCGGTGCTCCCCGGCCGGAAAGGGTGGAGCAGCAGGTGCTGTCGAATCCCAACGAATGGCGACCGACTCTTCAGTTGGGGGTGGCGGGGAGTGGGCGATCGTACCTTGATGTGCCGCAGCAGGAGCGACGCACGGCCCCATCCTCCAGGAGCCCCCGGCAGGGCCTCCGGTGCCACCCAGATCGCCCGAGTGTCCGCCGGAACATAGCCGTGTCGGCCTGCTCGCATTCGCGCGCAGGCCCACCTATGTTCGCAGCCGGCACCCAACCTCTCGGCCAGCCGACCGGCCGCAAGTCCCGTGGACCCGACCGGCGGACCGCCAGTGCTTGGTTTAGCCGTGCGTGTCCTACGAGAAGGAGTGGCATATGTATGATCCGGCCCCTGACCATCGTTGGCGCAATGCAGGCACGCTCGGGGCCGTGGCGGCCATGCTGCTGCTGCTGGCACCTTCGGCCTCGGCCCAGACCGGGTCAGTCGTCGGTCGGGTAACCGATCAGCAGACCGGGGAGCCGATTGCGGCCGCCCAAGTCTTCGTCGCCGACCTCGAGCTGGGTGCCCTTACGCAGCAGAATGGCTCGTACCTCTTGGTCAACGTTCCTACGGGTGAGCACACGGTGACCGTTCAGTTGATCGGTTACTCTGACGCCAGCCAGGTGGTGACGGTCACGGAGGGCGGAACGGCGGTCCTGGACTTCAGAATCGCCGAGGAGGCGCTTCAGCTTCAGGAAGTGATCGTGACGGGCACGGCCGGCGGGTCGGCCCGCCGGGCCCTCGGCAACTCGATCGAAGTACTCTCGGCCGCTGACGTCACCGATCAGGCTCCCGTCTCGGGTATTCAGGGCCTGATGGCGGCACGAACCCCCGGGCTACGGTTCAGTCGCACGGCTGGCGAGGTCGGCGCGGGCTCGAGCATCAGCGTGCGCGGCATCGGCAGCACGATCCTCGGGAACCAGCCGCTCGTGTACGTGGATGGTGTTCGAGTCAACAACGACGGGGCGACGGGTCCCAATACCGGGGGCAGCCAGAACGCGAGTGCCCTGAACGACCTGAACCCGGAGGACATCGAGAGCATCGAGGTGATCAAGGGTCCGTCTGCCGCCACTCTCTATGGGACGGAGGCCTCGGCGGGCGTCATCCAGATCATCACGAAGCGCGGGAACGTCGGCGCCCCTCGGTTCGAGATCGAGGTCGCTGGAGGCAGCAACTTCATGCCCGATCCCACCGGTCGGATCGGCACGCAGTACGTGTGCCAAATCGCGGCATCTCAGTGCCCGGCCGACCAGATCTACACCTACAACATGTACCAGGAGGCCGGCGATTATCTGCGGGGAACGGGGCGCTACGCAGGGCTCCCGAACGCCGACGACCCTGCCTTCGCGGTCAACTCCCACTTCGTCCCCAACTCGGGGGACAGCGACCTCTTCCAGTACGGTCCCATGCAGCAGTACAACGGGAGCGTGCGGGGCGGCCTGGATCAGGTGCGCTACTACGCGGGGGTCAGCTGGCTGGATGAAACCGGGATCACCGACTTCAACACGAACCAACAGGTGGGCGGGCGCTCGAATGTGACCGTGCTGTTCGGCCCGAACATCAACGTCGACCTCTCAGTGGGCTACACACAGGGCAAGTCGCGGTTCGGGACCGTCGACGAGGAGGGGGGCTACTGGACGCTGGTGGCCGCCGCATTGGGTGCGAATCTACCGGGAGTGCGCCCTGACAACCCGGCGACCCCGGGTGTTGACGAGTCGCTGGGCAGCGGCTTCCTCGGCTTCTACCAGAAATTCCCGGAAGCCTGGGAAAACACGGACATCTCCCGTGCGTACAGCCGCTTCACCGGCAGCGCGACCATGACGCACGACTTCGGCGGGTGGTTCTCTCAGCGCCTGACGTTCGGCCTCGACCGAGGCACGACGACCGACACGGAGTACCTGCCCCCCGAGTCGGACTTCCAGAACGGTCCGCAAGGCTATCTCGCATATGGGCGCCCGATTACCGAGAACGTCACCCTCGACTACAGCGCGAGCGGCGCCTACGACATCAACCAGTCGTTCCGCGCCACCACGTCGGTCGGGGCCCAGTACTATGCGCGCCGCCGTGAGACGTTGGAGGCTACGGGTCGGGACTTCCCCACAAGCGTGCAGACGGTCATCGACCAGACCGAGTTCGCGAACCGGGAGCTCGATTTCTCATCCGTCGAGAACAAGGGAGTCGGTGTCTACTTTCAAGAGGAGCTCAGCTACCAAGACCGGATATTCCTGACCGGTGCCGTAAGGGCCGACGACAACTCGGCGTTCGGATCCGACTTCGCCGTGCAGTACTACCCGAAGCTCTCAGCGTCTTGGGTCATCTCCGAGGAGCCATTCTGGAGCTTCGACTTCATGAACAGCCTTCGGCTCCGCGGGGCGTGGGGGCAGTCCGGCCGGCAGCCGGATACGTTCGCATCCCAGACGTTGTATGAGACCTTCCAGGGTCACGACGGCAATGGGCTGATCCCCAGTCAGGCGGGCAACCCCGACATCGGTCCCGAGGTGAGCGAAGAGATCGAGGTCGGCTTCGACATGGCGCTCCTCCAGGACCGCATCGCCGCCGAGTTCAGCTACTACACGACGACGACTCGCGACATGCTGGTGAATCAGTCCCTCGCTCCGACGACGGGGCTCGTCGGTAGTCGGCAGGCCAACCTCGGCTCCATGGACGTTTGGGGATGGGAGGCGAGCCTCGACACACGGATCATCCGGACGGAGAACGTAGGGTTCGATATCACCCTCTCCGCCGACTACTCGAACAACGAGATCAAGTCGCTCGGTGAGGACGTCCTGGCGAGTGGAAACCTCCAGATTGGCTGGCCGTTTCCCAACGTTGCAAGCGCCTACATCATCCGGTCGGCGGACTTGAACACAGCGGGAACTGCACTCGATCTGACTTCGGTGATGTGTGACGGCGGCGTCCCGGCGGTATCCGGCGGACCGAACATCATTCAGGGAGGCGAAACCATCCCCTGCAGCTCGTTCTCGGAAGACGGTCTGCTCCTGGGGCCCGCATACTCCAACTACAGCATCAGCGTAGCGCCCACGCTCACGCTCTTCAACGACCTCCAGCTCTTCGCGCTCGCGGAGGGCCAGTACGGTCGCTGGATCGCACAGATCGAGGCCAACTACGCGTGCGGCTTCTTCCGCAACTGCCTGAAGGCCATCCAGAACAACGACCCCGTCTGGATTGCCGGGAAACTGTTCGGGCCCTACCCAGACGATAGGTATCAGGCGAGGTACCCGGCGGACTTCTGGAGGCTGAGGCAGCTCGGCTTCCGGTACAATCTGCCGGAGAGCATCGTGGGGCGCATCGGGGCGGATCGCGCGGCATTCTCATTCTCGGTCAACAACCTGTTCCTGCTCTACCAGAGGGTCGACAAGGATCTTGAGGGTCAGCCGATCTACGACCCTGAGTACGCCAACAACGGCGGCGGTACCCCCAACCAAATCTCGCTGTGGGAGACGCCGCCGATCGCAAGCATTAGCGCCAGACTGAGGGTGACATTCTGATGAGCATGCAAAGAGCTAGAGGGGGAGCCCAGATCACGGCGCTGGCATGCGCCGCGCTCCTCGTCATGACAGGGTGTGATAGCGTCCTGGAAGTGGATCTGCCGGACGCCGTCACGGAGGAGGCACTGGACGACCCAGGTACAGCGTCTCTGCAGGTGAATTCGGTCTCGGCGAGCTTCGAGTGCGCGTTTTCCTCCTTCGCGATCATGGCCGCCGGACACGAAGACAACTTCCAGCGCTACATCGGAGTTGGAGGCAACTATGCGCAGTATGTCGCCCAGCCCGGTCTCGGGAGTTGCGACGGGGACGTCTTCAGCACCCAGTGGATGGAGCCGCTCCTGATCGCCCGCGGCCAGGGGTACTCGACCTGGTCGGCGATCCAGAGCTACACGATCCCGAATAAGGCGCAGCTCCTGGCCAAGCTCGCCCTCTACAATGGGGCTATCATGGACGTCTTCGGCGAGTATTTGTGCGAGTTCGCCATCGACGGCGGTCCGATGTTGACCTATAGCCAGACGCTCGACATCGCAGAGGGCTGGGCCGACAGCGCCCTGGCCCAGATCGACGCGGCCGTCGGCGCGGGTGGCACGTTCCCGATCAACACACAGCAAGGCCAGGTGACGAGCGACATTCGACAGACGGTGCTTGGCCTCAAGTCACGCATCCGGTACGCGAACGGAGACCTGACAGGTGCCGCCGTGGACGCGTCCTCGGTCGCGGACGGACACATGGCGTGGGTGCTGCGCGAGACCGGAGAGGATCGTCGCAACATGGTGAGCAGCACACAGGGCTTCGGCGGCGGCACCCCGGCCGCCGGGTTCCTCCAGGGGGCGGTGGCTTTGGAGGATCCTTCCAGGACGTACTGGATCTCGGCGCTCGGGTCACACCCCGTCACGGGCGTACCCTGGCCCAACCCGGTGCCCTTCACCGGATACATCGATCTGGCGATCGAGACGGCCACCGGGCGCGCCGTGTCCGACGCCGGGAACGCGCTCACGTTGGCGGACCCGGGCACGGAGAAGGACACCCGCGTCGAGCACGTCATCGGCAGCACCGGGGGTGGTCAGGACTACATCATCCAGAAGTACAAATCGCTCGACGACGACATCCCGCTCGTCAACTGGCGGGAGATGCGGCTCATCGAAGCTGAGGCCCTCGGCAACACGCAGGCCGGAATCGATGTGGTGAACCAGATCCGCACCGCGGACGGGCTTCCGGGCATCGGCACCGGCGCCGACACGTCATATCGTGACGCGCTGCTGGCCGATGCCGATCTCTACGACGGGATGATCATCGAGGAGCGCCGCCGCTCGCTCTGGCTGGAGGGCCGCTTCTGGTCCACGAAGATCCTCAAGAACGAGAAGCTCTGGTTCCCGAGAGCGGTCGGGGAGTGGGTGAATTCCATTGCGACCAACGCGCTCGGCGGAGGCGTGCGGGTGCTCTTGCCCAACTCGGAGTACCAGATCAACACCAATCTCTCCCTGGACGACCGGGGCACGGGCTGCCCAGCTGGACAACGTCCGGTCTTCAACTGAGTGGGAGGGGCCTTGCGTCGGAACGACACCGGGGGGCAGCAGGACTAGCCTGAGACGTAGCACGGGGCGCGGCCGCGACGTTTGCGGCCGCGCTTCTGTGCCTTAGGCCCACGAGCGGAGGCCCAGGGCCTCACGTACAACAAGGGCCAATCGGTGTCGCCGGCGTTCGAAGGCCGGACGCGTCACGACGACGGGACGTTCGGTCTCCTGTTCGGATACATGCCATCAACGTCGGCCGCCGAAACAGCCCGGAATCCTCTCGTATCATCGACGACCGAAGCCGCGGTCCGACCTAGAGCTCCTCCGCCACCCCTCTCTCCAGCAACTCGGCGATCTCGTCCTCGCCGAGCCCCAGCTCGCCGAGGATCTCACGCGTATGCTCTCCCGCCCTCGGTGGGCCCTCGGCGCTGCGCGGACGCTGCCTGGCGAGCCGCACCGGGAGCGACAGATCCCTGTAGTCCTCCACCTCCACGTTCGGGGCCGGGACGATCATCTCGGAGGCCTCGACCTGCTCGTCGGCGACCACGTCGGCCATGTCGTGGATCGCGGAGCACGGCACGTGGTGCTTCCGGCCCAACTCGAGGAACTCGGTGGTGGTCAGCTCGCGCGTCCGCTCCGCGATGAGCGGGATGAGCTCGTCATGGTTCTCCGAGCGGAGCGGGTTGGTGAGGAAGCGCGGGTCGTCGGCCAGCTCCTCGATACCGAGCGCGGTGCACAGCCGCCGGAAGAGCCCGTCGTTGCCTGCGAGGATCATCACGTCGCCGTCGGCCGTCGGGAACGCCTCGTACGGCGCAATCGCCGGGACGCCGGACCCCATGGGCTCGGGCACCTTGCCGGTCGCCATGTACCCGGTGAGGTGATAGGAGACCCAGCCGAGGGAGGTGTCCAGGAGGGCCGCGTCGACCTCCGTGCCCTCACCGGTCTGGTCGCGCTGCCGCAACGCGGCCAGAACCCCTATGGCCGCCCACATGCCCGTGCCGTAGTCCACCACGGCGCCACCTACCCGGGTAGGCGGCGAGTCCGGGTAACCCGTGGTCGACATGAGGCCCGTGTAGGCCTGGATGAGCGGATCGTAGCCCGGGGCGTTCTTGAGCGGCCCGGTCTTCCCGTACGCGCTCACCGACGCGTACACGACGTCGGGTCTCAGGGCGCGGATGGACTCGTAGTCGAAGCCGAGGCGTTCGGCCACGCCCGGCCGTGAAGACTGCAGGAAGACGTCGCACCCGCCGGCGATCCGTCGCAGCAGGTCCATGCCCGCATCGGTCTTGAGGTCGAGCACGATGCTGCGCTTCCCGCGCGCCACCGACAGATAGAGCGCCCCACCGGTGCCCCAGAACGGAGGGCCCCACGCCCGGACCATGTCGCCTCCCGGCGGCTCGATCTTGATGACCGTCGCACCCAGGTCGGCAAGGATCTGGCTGCAGTAGGGCCCCGCGAGGTTCTGGGTGAGATCGCAGACGCGGATGTCCGAGAGGGGTGCGGTCACATGCGGGCCGTCATCGAGAGGGACAGGGCGGAAGCAAGCCGCCGGATCCTGTCATGCTGGTCTACCGGAGGCAAGCGCCCTCAGCGCCCCCCGGTGTCGGAGTGCTCGGCTTCCCATAGCGTCTCTGCCGCGTCGAAGTCGACGATGTAGCCGGCCTCGAGGTTCTCTGCGACTACGCGGCGTACCGCGTCGACGTAGTCCTCGTGGGTCGGGTACAGCGCAGCCACGGTGGCCGCGTCGAACGCCTCGTGCGACCCGTACAGGAAGCAGAACCGCGAAGACCCCGAGTTGATACCCGTGTTGGTGGCGGTCGGCACCTCGTGCGCGGCCAGGCGGATCCCTCCCAGCACGTTGCCGTGCTCGTCCCGTGCGAAGACGTCGTCGGATCCCTCGGGCGACGCCTGCAGCGGGGGCGCCGTGGGGGGCGCGACGCCGTCGCGTACCCAGGTCACCATGTGCTCGAACGCGGCATGCATGACGTTGCGGAAGGGTACCCGGCTGTATGCCGGCCGGTCGCACTGCGGCGGCCGGATCGCAGCCGTTCCCGGCATGCGGCCCGCGGCGACGGCGGTGTTCCGCGCCCGCTCCCAGGCATACAGCTGATCCACGTGCGACGTGCCCGCGACCTCCCACTGACGGAAGGTGTCCGAGTCGGGCTGCCGGTCGTTCATGCGCCGCCTCATGTCCGTCTCGGCCATGAGGTGGAAGATCTTCACGGGCTGGTCGTCGCGCATGCGTCCCCCTCCCCCGTGCACCATCACCGCGTCGAACACGGGTCTGAGCGGATGCACGTTGTTGAGGTACACTGCGAGGCGACCGGCCGACTGCGAGTGGCCGGTCGCGAAGACGCGCTCGACCAGGAAGCCGGGAAGGGGGTCTGCGCCGTCGGGTCGCCGCACGGCGTCGGCCACGTCGGCGAAGATGTCGTAGGAGAGCGCGTCCCCCTCGATGGTCCCGCCCTCGGTGACGTCGAGCGAGCCGTACCGGGTCGGGCTCCATTCGACGAGGTAGTCCACGCCCACGCGCTGAGCGGAGACGCCGATCCAGACGTACCCGTTGCGCATGAGATGCTCGCCGATGTTCAGCCAGTCGATGTCGATGTCCTGACCGGCCGTAACGTTGTTCCACTCGACGACGACGGTCCCGTTGAATCGGTTCGGGTTCCTGGGACGGCGCACGACGAAGCGCGTCTTGTAGGCGTGGCCGTCGTCGATGACCGAGCCGGTCTCCAGGCCCTCGGTCGTGTATCGGTTCGCGGTGCCCTCGATGAAGTACTCCTGCTCCACGTAGCCGAAGCCCGCGAGGTCCATCCCCGACATCGTCTGGATGAAGTCGTGGGCTTCGTTCCCCGGCTCTCCCACCGGGATCGGACCGGTGACGGTGGCGCCACCCGAGCGCTCGTGGATGAAGTCGACGATGAGCGGCCCGATCCTGTCGTCCGCGTCGGGCAGCGCGGTCATCAGTGACGTGTGCGTTCGGTTCGGCACCTCGACGACGCGGACGTCCCTGCTGCCCGCCGCCTCGAGCGCGGCGGCGAACTGGTCGTTCTGCTCACGCCTCCAGAGGTCGTCACCGTCCGCGTAGATGATGAGGAAGCGTCCCTTCCCCGATCCGATGTGCGGGCTCACCGACGCCGCGAGCCACGCATCCGGGTCCGACCCCCACACCTGAGGTCCCCGGTCCCGCCCGGTCTCCTCCGTGTAGAGGAAGGCCGCGATCGGGATCCAGCCGCGGACGTCGCTTCGCGCCAGGCCGTGCGCCGACAAATACGAGTCGTCGACCCCCATGAGCGCGACCAGATACGCACCGGCAGAGTGCCCTGAGACGTATACGTTCGACGGATCACCGCCGTACTCGTCGATGTGCTCGATGACCCAGGCGACCGCCGCGGCCGCGTCCTGGGTGTTGTTCGGCGGATCGACCGTGGGCCAGAGCCGGTAATTCGCGGACACGACACCGATACCCTCGGGGACGATGCGGGCGGCCAGGGACTCGCCCGACGCCTTGCTTCCGTAGCGCAGCTCACCGCCGTGGAAGAACACGACGACAGGCACGTCGTCCGCGCCTTCCGGCATGAACAGATCCAACCGGTCACGCGCATCGGCGTACTCGGCGAGCGGCACGTAGTCGATGTCCCTCGTTGCGACCACTCCGGCCACACCGTCCAGCGGCGACGATCTCCGAGCCGCCCCGGACCCGTCGGGCGCCTGGGCGGCGACCGGGACACAGACCAGCAGAGCGGCGGCGAGAGCGGACAAGGACGACGAGACGGAGGACCTCGGTGACATCGTCTACCTCCGGGGGACGGGCGGGCAGCGGAACGCGGCCAGCGGCCACGGCTGTCGCCAAGTTCCGGTGGGGTCGCGACTCCGGCAAGTCGGGCGGGATGGCCGGCGAGCCGAGGGGCTCGACCGCCTGCGCCCCGCGCTCTCAGCGCGTGAGCGCCACCCTGAAGCCGATGAAGGGCCTCCGGGCGCCCGGGTCCGCCCCGCCACGTCCTGCCGCACGGAGGTTCTGCGGGCCGTCGTTGAAGGCGCCCCCACGCATCACCCAGAGCGCCTCCTGGTCGAGCCCCTCCCGGTCGTCGGCCTCGTCGTACGGGTACGGCTGATACGGTGACCGGGTCCACTCCCACACGTTGCCGCTCATGTCGGACAGGCCGTACGGGCACTCCGGGCAGTCGACGGACCCTACCGGCGCGGGGCTGCTCGTCGCGGAGACCGCGCGGTCCTGCCGAGGCTCGTCACCCCACGGGAAACGACGCCCGTCGGTGCCGCGAGCGGCCTTCTCCCACTGCGCCTCGGTCGGGAGCCCGACATGCCATCCATCGGCGAGGAGCCGGCCGAGGGCGGTCGGCGTGGCCTCGCTCTCCCGGAGTGCGCGATCGAGCCAACGTGCATACGCCACGGCATCCGTCCAGGACACGCTCGCGACCGGGTGGTCCAGGGGCGCGTCGAGGGCCGCGGAATCGACGACGGGGTGCGCCGTGGCGCGCACGTATGCGGTGTATTCCGCCACGGTGACCTCGTACCGACCCATGTAGAACGTCGGAAGGTCGATCGTGTCCTGCGGTTGCCTCGGAGACCAGCGCTCGATGTCGAACGCGAGTGGATCCGATGCGGGATCGCTGCCCATGACGAACGGCCCGCCCGGAATCTCCACGAAGCCCAGCAGGCTGTCGTCCGGGAGGTACCACTCGTCCGCCTGGAAGCCGTCCAACTCGTCCGGCAGCGGGACCGGCGGGGCCGACATCGCATCCCCGTCGCCCGCACCCCCAGCAAGACGCAGCGAGATCCATACCGCCGCGACGAGGACAACCTCGGCAACGGGAACCCCCCAACGGCGGCCCCGCTGCTCGCTCTCTGGGGCTTCGCTCAAAGGGAGGCCATCCGCTCGCAGGCGAAGCCCCAGCCCTGGCCACAAGCTCGCTCGTAGAGCTCGGGCTCGGGCGTGTCCATCAAATTGCGCCCACCGGCTCTGAGCAACAGCCGCAAGTCGAGCGTTCTCGGATCGGACCGAGCCACCTCGGTGGGCTCGAGCAGGTTCACACAGGCGGGCTGGAAGCGCATCTCACAGGCACGCGCGAAGTAGCCCTCCGCCAGCTCCTCGTTCGGAGCCGTGATCTCGCCCTCGGCATAGGCCGCGCCGAGCTCGTTGCACGCCCACGCGGACGCGT
>JASFUR010000068.1:0-11169 GCA_050050215.1 Gemmatimonadota bacterium | reverse complement strand
CACCCGTCGTTGGATCCAGAAGGCGGCTCGTCGCAGGCTGGAGCACGGCCTGGAGCAAGGGACGATCCGAGTCGTCACGATGGGCGCCGGGGGCTTGGGAGGAGGAGGCTTCGGCTTCGGAGGTGGCAGCGCGCCGCGCGGACCGGGTGCCGATCGACAGCATGGGGTCGACGAGGACGGCGCGGCCGAGGGTCGACTGGATCCCTCCAAGGGCATCGTGGTGGAGCCCGGAGAGCCCAACGAGCGCTGAGTCGGAATCCGCCTTCGACCGACTACATCCGCTACCTGCGGGAGCGGGACGTTTGAGGGCGCCCGCGGCCGGTGTCCCGCGGCCGTTCGATCGGCACAGACGTCGTCCCATCCGCACATGGATCCCTCTAGGCGTTTCGGGTAGCTTCGCCCGATGAGCTTCGACCTGACGTTCCTGGAAAGCCTCCTCGACGCGGCCGGCCCGTCCGGCTTCGAAGTGCGCCCCGCTCGCGTGTGGCGCGCGGAGGCCGAGACGTTCGCCGCGGAAGTGCGCGTCGACGTGAGCGGCAACTCCTACGCGACCGTGAACCCCGGGGGGACTCCGCGGGTGATGTTGGCCGGCCATATCGACGAGATCGGCTTGCAGATCACCCATATCGACGAGGAAGGCTACCTGTTCGTGGCCGAGATCGGAGGGTGGGACACCCAGGTCCTGGTCGGCCAGCGCGTGACGATCCTGACGAAGGACGAGCCCGTCACCGGCGTCATCGGGAAGAAGGCGATCCACCTCATCGAGCCCGACGACCGCACCAAGGCGTCGAAGACGAAGAGCCTCTGGGTCGACGTCGGCGCGGGGAGCCGGGACGAGGTCGTCGAGCTGGGGATCCGGGTCGGCGATCCGATGGTGCTGGCGCAGCCGACGGTCCGACTCGCCGGGGACAAGATCGCAAGTCGCGCGATCGACGATCGCATCGGGGCGTACGCGGTGCTGGAGGCGGTCCGCTTGCTGGCCGAGGACCCGCCGGCCGCGACCGCCACCGCGGTGGCCACCGTGCAGGAGGAGATCGCCTACCACACGGGCGGCGGGGCGCGCTCGAGCGCGTACACGTTGGAGCCCGACGTCGCGCTGGTCGTGGACGTGACGTTCAGCACCGACGTTCCCGACATCGAGAAGCGCGAGCTCGGCGAGCACGAGCTGGGGAAGGGACCCGTTCTGAGCCGGGGCTCGGCGGCGCACGCCGGGGTCTTCGAGTTGCTCGCCGAGGTGGCCGAAGAGGAGGGCATTCCCTACTCGGTGCAGGCCAGCCCGAAGGCGACGTGGACGGACGCCGACGCGATCTACCTGACGCGCCTGGGCGTTCCCACGGGTCTCGTCTCGATCCCGAACCGGTACATGCACTCGCCCAACGAGATCGTCGATCTCGCCGACGTGCAGAACACCGCCAAGCTCCTGGCCGCGTTCATCCGGCGTCTCGGACCGGACACGGACTTCACACCGCACTGAGGGCCGCGAACCCTCTCGGGCCATCAGCGGCCGGGCCGTCCGGGCCGGTCGGCACGTTGACGCTACATTTCATGGCGTCTACCGTTCGTGCCCCACATCCACATTCAGAAGAGCGGAAGTAACCCATGCTGGAAGCCGGTACGGTCGTAAAGGAGCTCCAGGACATGCGCGACGAGGGGCACCTGTCGGACGCCCTGATGAGGAAGGCGGTGCGGACGATCGCCGCGTCCGACGACCGGTACGATTGGGTCGGAGTCTATCTCGTCGGTGAGGGAAACGAGCTTTGGCTCCACAACTACGTCGGTGAGCCGACCGAGCACGCCAAGATCCCGTCCGGGACGAGTGTGACCGGCAAGGCGCTGGCGACGCGGCGCAACCTGAATGTCGAGGATGTCTCCAAGGAGGAGGGGTACCTGGCGAACTCGCCCGAGACCCAATCGGAGCTCGTGATCCTCATCCGGGCGGGTGACGACGTCTTCGGGGAGATCGACATCGACTCCGAAGAGGCGGGCGCCTTCACCGAGGACGACGAGATCGCCCTCATAGGAATCGCCGACAAGCTCGCCGAGCAGCTGGCCGCCGAGCGTCGGTAGGCCGCGCTCGGGGCGAGCGCGCAAGGGAGGCGCCCTGAGCGAGCAGCCCCGCTTCCTCGACGCGGGGAACCCGGGACCCTTCACCCTCGAGGGTACGCGGACGTACCTCGTGGGGTCGCGCCGCGTCGTCGTCATCGATCCGGGCCCGGAGGGCGCGACCCACCTCGACGCGCTGGTCGACGCGGTGCGTGACGCCGACCGGGTGAGCATCGTGCTCACGCACGGCCACCGCGACCATGCCCCCGCGGCATACACCCTCGCGGAGCGCCTCGGCGTCGACGTCGGGGGCCCCGAGGGCCTGGACCGGATCGATCGGCCGATCGCACACGGCGACGTGCTGCCGACGGACGAGGGGGATCTCGTCGCGATCGAGACACCCGGTCACGCCCGCCATCATCTGGCGTTCCACTGGCCCGAGCGCCGAGCGGTCTTCGCGGGCGACCTCCTGCTCGGCCGCGGGGCCACGACCTGGGTGGGTGAGTACTCCGGCTGCGTCGCCGACTACCTCGAGTCGCTCGAGCGACTCCGGGAGTTGAATGCCGACGTCATCTACCCGGCGCACGGGCCGGCCATCGAGGATCCAGACGCCGCGATCGACCGCTACGAGGAGCACCGGCACGACCGCATCCGGCAGGTCGCCGAGGCGATGCGTGAGCGACCCGACGTGCAGGAGGAGGAGCTGCTGGGCATCGTGTACGGGTCGACCGTCCCCGAGGCCCTGAAGGAGGCCGCGCTCCTCTCCGTTCGGGCACTGATGGAGCACGCGGGGTATCCACAGTCATGAGCACTTCGGCCCAGAGCACGGCGGCCAGCCACAGGCCGCTCGACAAGAAGACGGTGCACGCCCTCGAGGCGATCGTTGGCGCGGCGCACGTCGTGAAGGATCCGAACCGGCTCGTCGTCTA
Source organism: Gemmatimonadota bacterium (assembly GCA_050050215.1). Classification (GTDB taxonomy): domain Bacteria; phylum Gemmatimonadota; class Gemmatimonadetes; order Longimicrobiales; family Gaopeijiaceae; genus UBA2982. Next base: position 8,197 of record JASFUR010000068.1, on the reverse strand, counting down.
CGAGTCGGACGGGCTCACCTCGTACCGCGTCATCCCGCGAGCGGTGGTGCTACCGGGGTCGACCGACGAGGTGTCCGCCGTGGCGAAGCTGCTCCACGCCCAGGGGATCCCGGTCGTGCCGCGCGGAGCCGGGACAGGCCTGTCGGGCGGCGCGCTGCCCGACCCCGACGGCGTCGTAGTCGGCACGGCGCGCATGAACCGGATCCTCGAGATCGATACGGAGAACCGTCTCGCTCGGCTTCAACCGGGGGTGATCAACGCTCGGCTGACGGAGGCGACGAGGCCCCACGGGCTCTACTACGCGCCCGACCCGTCCTCCCAGAGCACCTGCACGCTCGGGGGCAACGTCGCGGAGAACTCCGGGGGGCCGCACTGCCTCAAGTACGGCGTCACGCAGCGATACGTGACCGGGCTCACCGTCGTGATGGCCGGTGGGGAGGTGATCCGACTCGGCGGTGCCGGACACGGGGCTCGCGGCGGCCTGGACCTCGTGGGGCTCTTCGTCGGCTCCGAGGGCTGCTTCGGGATCGCGACCGAGATCGAGGTGGCGCTGCTTCCGATCACGGAGGGAGTGCGGACGCTCCTGGGCATCTTCGACACGATGGAAGCCGCGGGTCACGCGGTCACCGCGATCATCTCGGAAGGACTCCTGCCCGCCGCGCTGGAGATCGTCGACAACGCGACCATCCGGGCGGTGGAGGCCAGCGTGTACGCGGGAGGCTTTCCGGTGGACGCCGGTGCGGCCCTCGTGGTCGAGTTCGACGGCACCGAGGCCGGGCTCGACGCCGACGCGGATGCCGCGGCGGAGTGCATGCGGGCCGCCGGAGCGAGCGAGGTCCGGCGCGCGACCGAGGAGGCGCAACGCGCCGCGCTGTGGAACGGACGGAAGAAGGCCTTCGGTGCGATGGGGCGCATCGCTCCCGATCTGCTGGTGCAGGACGCCACCGTGCCGCGCACGCGGTTGCCGGAGGTCCTCGCCCGCATCACGGAGATCGGCGAGCGCTACGACCTCAAGGTCGCCAACGTCTTCCACGCCGGAGACGGAAACCTTCACCCCAACATCCTCTTCGACAGGAACGACCCCGACGAGCTCGGGCGTGTGGAGCGAGCCTCGAAGGAGATCATGAGCCTGTGCGTCGAGGTCGGTGGGACGATCACCGGCGAGCACGGGGTGGGGATCGACAAACGCGGATACATGAAGCTCGTCCACGGGGACGTGGAGCTCGACGCAATGCGCTCCGTGAAGCGGTTGTTCGATCCCGACGGGCTCTTCAATCCCGGCAAGGTGCTGCCGGATCCGGCGCCTCGCGCGGCGGAAGGTGAGCCCGTGGAGGCAGGCGCATGACCGTGGCTGCATCTCTCACGGACATCCTGCCTCCCGAGGCGCTCTCCGAGGTCGAGCCGTCGGGCCGTCTGGCCGCACTGGCGTCCGGCGCGGAGGCGGTGGTGCGTCCGCGCTCGACCGAGGAGGTGGTCGAGGTGCTGCGTTGGGCTACGGCCAACGAGGTCGGCGTGCTTCCGGTCGGGTCCGGGGAGCGCGCCCGGCGGCCGATGCGTGAAGGGCGTTTCCTGGTGCTCTCGACCGACGACTTGGCCGGCCTCGAGATCTACGAGCCCGCGGACGTGACGTTCACGGCGGGGGCCGGGACCAGGCTTTCCGAGATCGCCTCCGCACTGGCCGAGCACCGTCAGTGGCTTCCCTTCGACCCGCCTCACGTGCCCGGCCGCACCCTGGGTGGACTGGTGGCTGCCGGCGAGTCCGGGCCGGTGGCGACCGGGTACGGCGCGCTGCGCAACCACGTGCTCGGAGCGACGGTGGTCTCGGGCGACGGCCGGATTCTCCATCTCGGGGGCCGCGTCGTGAAGAACGTGGCCGGCTTCGACCTGTTGCGCCCGCTGGTGGGGAGCCGTGGGCGGTTGGGCGTGATCACGTCGGTCTGCGTCCGTGCCTTTCCGGTCCCGGCCGAAGACCGCGTGCTCGTGCTTCGCGCCGCCGACGTGTCGGAGCTGGCGGACGCCGCACGGGGCGTCCGCACCGCGCCCGTCCTGCCGGTGTCATCGGTCGTGTGCGCTTTCGCCGGCGCGCTCGGCACGGGCGCCGCGCTGCTGGGCCCCGGTGCCGCGTTGCTCGTGCGGCTGCAGGGGAGCGCTTCGACCGTGGCGGCGGACCGGTCCACCCTGGAGAGCCACTGCGGCGTGACGTTCGACGAGCCGAGCGACGGTGCGGTGGCGCTCGAAGAGGCGCGGGACCGGGTTGCGGACGGTGACACGGTGCTGCGGGTGTCGCTGCTGCCCTCGAGGCTCTTCGAGGGACTCGCCGCGTTGCGCGATGCACTGGGTGAGGTGTCCGTCTCGGCGGACGCGTACGGGGGCATGGCTCGGGTCGCGGTGGAAGCCGCCGATGCGGCGACTGTCGGTCGGGCGCGGGCCGCTGTCGAGGCGCTCGGTGGCGCGCTCCGTGTCGCGTCCGGGCACGTGGATCCGGCCGTGGTCGACGCCGGCTCCCGTCCGAGCCCGGAAGAGGTCGACCTGGCGTCACGGGTCGAGCAGGTCTTCGATCCTGCGGGGGTGCTGTGGCCATGCCGACGATAGCGGACGTGCAGAGCCCGGCGGCCACTGCGCTCGCGGGCGCGATCGCGGCGCAGAAGGACCGGCTGGTGCCGTGCGTGCACTGCGGCTTTTGTTTGCCTGCTTGCCCCACATACGCCCGCTTGGGCGACGAGGCGGACTCGCCGAGGGGACGGCTGCACCTCATGCAGGCGGTGGTGGAAGGCAGGCTGGATGCCGGATCGGACGCGTTCCGAACGCACATCGACCGATGCCTGGGGTGCCGGGCGTGCGAGCCCGTATGTCCCTCGGGCGTCGAGTACGGGACGCTCCTGGAGCTCGCGCGCTTCACCGCCGCGAGCTCCGTTCGGCCGGGGCCGCTGACGCGCATGCTGCTCTCCGTCATGGGATCGCGAGCGCTCAGAGGCGTGCTCTTCCTGGGTGGGCGGATCCTGCGCGGCACGGGGCTCGCCGCGCTGGGCACCAAGCTGGTGCCATCCGTCGGATCGCTCCGCAACGTCCGCCTGGGGCTGGCGATGCTTGCGGCCACGGCGCCCTGGCGACCGAAGGCCGCAGGGCCGGCTCGTCCGGTGGACCCGGCTCACGCCGGGGCGGCGGCCGTCGTGCCCGAGAGGCGCGGCACGGTCGGTCTGCTGACCGGCTGCGTGCAGGAGGGGCTCTACCACCGGGTGAACGAGGCCACCGCGCGCACGCTCGAGGCCAACGGGTACGAGGTGGTCGCAGTGGCCGGCCAGGATTGCTGCGGCGCGCTGCACGCGCACGGTGGCGACCTGGTGCGGGCGCGGGCCCTCGCCAGGGCGAACATCGAGGCCTTCGAGGCCGCCGGAGTCGACCTGGTCGTCGTGAACGCCGCCGGGTGCGGGGCTGCCATGAAGGAGTACGGTACGCTGTTGGAGGAGGACCCGGCATACGCGGACCGCGCACGCGGCCTCTCGGCGCGAGTCCGGGACGTGACCGAGATCCTGTCGGAGGCGGGTCCCCGTCGAGGTGCGCCCGTGGAGGCCGCGGTGGCGTACGACCATCCGTGCCATCTTCTGCATGCCCAGCGGATCGAGCGGGCCCCGTTCGACGTACTCGACGCCGTGCCGGGCCTCGAGGTGCGGGTGGTCGCCCAGGCCGCGGAGTGTTGCGGAGGAGCGGGCATCTACGGGATTACCCATCCCGACCTGGGCGGCCGGATCGGCGCCGACAAGGTGGCCGCCGTGCGCGCAGCCGGAGCCGAGGCGGTGTCGACGCCGAACCCCGGGTGTATGATGCAGATCGGTGCCGGTCTTCGCCTCGAGGGGGCCGGCGAAGGCGTGGTCCATCCGGTCGAGCTGCTGGATGAGAGCTACCGCCGTGCTGGCTACTACGATGGAGCGACAGGATGAGCATGGATCACGGCCGGGCTGCCGAGCTGCTGGCCCTCCTGGAGGACCGTCGCGACCAGATGGTCGAGATGCTCGTCGCCGTGACGTCACTCGAGTCGCCGACCGACGTCCTCGAGGCGCAGGAGCCGGTGCAGCAGATCTTCGCCGAGGCTCTCCAGGGACGCGGATTCTCGGTGCGAAAGATTCCGGGCCGGAAGACCGGCGGACACCTGTGGGCCCGGCCGGCGGACCGTGAAAAGGGTCGTCCCGGTCAGCTGCTCGTCGGCCATACCGATACGGTCTGGCCGGTCGGGACGCTCCAGTCGATGCCCGTCCTGGTCGAGGACGGGCAGGTGAAGGGACCGGGCACCTTCGACATGAAGGCCGGAATCGTGCAGGGCATCTTCGCCGTGGGAGCGCTGTCCGAGCTGGGTCTCGACCCGCCGGCGACACCGGTCTGGCTGATCAACTCCGACGAGGAGACAGGCAGCCCCGAATCCCGTCGGTGGATGCGCCTCGTGGCGCGCAACGTCGTGCGGACCTTCGTGCTGGAGCCCGCGTTCGGTCCGGAAGGGCTTATCAAGACCGCCCGCAAGGGAGTCCTGCGCTACACCGTGACTGTGCGCGGACGGGCCGCGCACGCCGGGCTCGAGCCCAAGGCGGGAGCATCGGCCATCGGCGAGCTCGCGCACGTCATCCACGAGCTGCACTCGCTTACCGACCACGAGCGCGGGACCACGGTCAATGTCGGAACCATCACCGGTGGCACCCGCCCGAACGTCATCGCCGCGGAAGCCAGGGCGGAGGTGGACGTCCGGGTGCTGACGCGCGAGGACGGCGAGGAGATCGATCGGCGGATCCGGGCGATCGAGTCACAGACTCCAGGGACGGAGATTCACGTCGAAGGCGGCATCGGGATCCCGCCGCTCGAGAAGACCGAGCGGAACCTCATGCTGTGGGAGGCCGCCCGGGCGGCCGGCGCCCGGCTCGGGCTCGACCTGGAGGACTTCACTGCGGGTGGCGGCTCGGACGGCAATACCACCAGCCAGTTCACGGCGACGCTCGATGGGCTGGGCGCGATCGGGGACGGGGCCCATGCGGTCCACGAGAACGTCGTCATCGACGGTATGGCGGAGCGGGCCGCGCTGCTCGCGGAGTTGCTGATGAGTCCGGTCGACGGGCGAGGCTCCTGACCGCGTGAAGGTCGAGCGGGCTGTCCTGCGCCAGGTCCGGCTCGCGCTCGCCCACCCGTTCGAGTCCAGCGCCGGCGTCGTCGCGGAGCGTCACGCGCTCCTGCTCACGTTGCACGGCGAGGGCCTGGAAGGGTGGAGCGAGTGTGTGGCCCCGGACACGCCGCACTACACGTACGAGACGAGCGGGACCGCATGGCAGGTGCTCTCGGAGCACGTCCTCCCTCGAGCGGTGGGGCTCGACGTGACCGACCCGGAGGCCGTGCTGACGGCGGCCGAGGGCGTCCGGGGACACCCGATGGCCAAGGCCACTCTGGAGATGGCCGCCTGGGACATGGCCGCACGCGCCGGAGGCCTCCCGCTGACCGAGCTCCTGGGAGGCACGCGCACGGAGGTCGACGTGGGCGTGAGCCTGGGGATGATGCCGGCTAGCGAGCTCGGCGACGTCGTCGAAGGGCACCTCGCGGACGGGTACCGGCGCGTGAAGGTGAAGATCGGCCCGGGCCACGACGTCGGGGTGCTGGCAGCGCTGCGCGCCCGCTTCCCCGACGTCGCGCTCTGGGCGGACGCGAACTCGGCCTACACCCTGGAGGACGCCCCGCGCCTGGCGGAGCTGGACGGGCTCGAGGTGGGCCTGCTCGAGGAGCCGCTGGCCCCCGGAGCCTTCGTGGACAGCGCCCGCCTTCAGGAGCGTCTCGCGACCCCGGTGTGTCTCGACGAGTCGGTCTCGGGCACGAACGACGCGGCGACCGCGCTCGCGCTCGGAAGCTGCAGGGTGGTGAACCTGAAGCCGGGCCGGGTCGGCGGGTTCGCGTCCAGCCTGCGGACCGCGGAGATACTCGTCGAGGGGGGCGTTCCGGTGTGGTGCGGAGGCATGCTGGAGACCGGCATCGGGCGCGCACACAACCTGGCGCTGGCGTCCCTGCCCGCGTTCACCCTCCCGGGCGACATCTCCGCGAGCCGGCGGTACTGGCGGCAGGACATCGTGTCGCCCGAGTTCGAGGTGGTCGACGGGAAGATGGCGGTGCCGGCGGGGCAGCCGGGCCTCGGGGTGGAGGTCGACGTCGAGCGGATCGAGACGCTGACGGTACGGGTGGTGGAGTTCGCCTGAGGCGGGAAGGCCCGGTGAAGCCGGCACGGCCGGCTTCTCGGGTCGCCCTCATGCAGCGGCGGGCCGTACACACCAGGGGCAGTAGCGCCAGCCCCGTTCCAGCGCCTGGCCGCACGTGCAGTGCTTCCGGAGCGGCCGGCCGCAGTCCGGACAGGCCATCGCCCCGACGGGCACGGCGCCGTCGCACGCGCGGCACGACAGGCTGACGCCCTCGGCCGCGGCGATCAGACGGGTGATCTCGTGCGGGCTCGTGAGCCCCGACGCGACGGCGCGGCGCGCGTCCGAGTCGAGGCCCTTCATGCCGGTCTCGTACGAGAGGCGCCGGACCTCGGAGGACGAGCCGCCCCGCGAGACCTCGTCGCGCAGCGCATCGGAGATGGCCAGCACCTGGTAGACGCCCGTCCGACCGCTGTGGCCGTCGAGACACTCCCCGCACCCCCGCCCCCGACACGCCGGGCAGAGCCGCCGGACGAGCCGCTGCGCCACGACGCCGGCGAGCCCTCCCGCCACAAGGAAGGGTGGAACGCCCATGTTCAGCAGCCGCGTGACCGCGCCCGGCGCGTCGGTCGTGTGGATCGTGGAGAGCACCAGGTGTCCAGTGACCGCGGCGGTCATCGCGATCTCGGCGGTCTCGCGGTCGCGGATCTCGCCGACCATCACGACGTCCGGATCCTGACGGAGCACGGCGCGGAGCGCCTCCGCGAAGCCGAGCCCGGCCCGGCGGTCGACCTGGATCTGGCTCGCGCCCGGCAGGCGATACTCGACCGGATCCTCCAAGGTGACGACGTTGCGCGTGTCCCGGTCCAGCTCGGAGAGGGCCGCGAAGAGCGTCGTGCTCTTCCCGCTTCCGGTGGGCCCAGCGGCCAGCACCACTCCCTCGCCGCGCGCCACGAGCCGACGCAGGGTCGAGAGGTCCTGCTGAGCCATTCCGAGGCCGTCGAGCGACCGTGGAGCGCCGTCGGAGTCGAGGATCCGCACGACCGCCTTCTCGCCGCCGTTCACCGGCAAGGTGCTGACCCGGAGGGTGAGGGTGCGACCCGCGTGCTCTATGGGGATACGCCCGTCCTGTGCGCGCCGGCGCACGGAGATGTCCATCCCGGCCAGCACCTTGAGCCTGGAGAGCACCGCGCGCCGTGAGCCGGCGGGCAGGTCCAGCGTCTGGCGGAGCACCCCGTCGATGCGGAGGCGGATGCGCACGTCCTGGCCGGTCTCCTCGACGTGGATGTCGCTGGCACCGTCGTCGATGGCCGTGCGCAGGATGCGGTCGACGAGCCTCACCACGGGAGCGCGTCGGGTGGCCTTCTCGAGCTCCACCCGATCGGGGTCGTCCGGCGTCGAGCGCAGCTCGGCCGGAAGGGCTTCGACGAGCTCGACGAACTCTCCACCGTAGTGGAGCTCGATACCCTCCAGCACCGCGTCCGGCGAAGCGACCAGCGGGTGCACGCGCTTGCCGGTCTGGAACTGCAGGTCGTCGACGGCCTGGAGGTCGAGCGGATCGGCCATGGCCGCCCTGAGGGTCCGGTCCGTGACGCTCAACGGGAGGATGCAGTGCGCCTTCACCAACTCGGGGCGCACGACCTGCAGCGCCTTGCGGTCGGGGACGAGGGGAGGAGCCGCGTACGGGAGTCCCAGCTGCTCCGAGAGGGCGCGCGCGACGTCCTCGGCCGAGGCGCGTCCCGCGCGCACCAGCGCCTCTCCGATGCGCTCACCCCTCTTCCGGTCGGCCGCGAGGACCTCGTCGAGCACTTCGGCCGTGATGCTCCCCTCCCGCACGAGGAGCTGTCCGAGGATCAGGGGACGCGTCGCCATGACACGGAGGGTGCCGGCACGCCCGGGGCGGCGGGATGGCGGAACGGGACTACCCGGTCTCGTCCACCCCGAGGATCTCGAGCACGAAGCGTGCGACGTGTCGAAGGTCCGTGAGCTTCGGGGCGGCCTCGGCTCCCGGCCCGGCCGCCGCGCCGAAGGCGGGATTCCGG
>JASFUR010000067.1:0-11256 GCA_050050215.1 Gemmatimonadota bacterium | reverse complement strand
CCGACCCTCCTTCTCGGTCGGGGTCGGCTCCAGTCTCTAGCGCTGGTTCGTCAGCGCTGTTCTTCGCTGGCGCCGCTCGGGACGCCGTCGCTCAGCTTCCGCGGCTCGCCGTCGTCATCGGACTGGCTCTTGGCCTCGCCCGGCGGGTTGTGCGACCGATGGATCTGATTGCGTTCCTCGGGCAGAGAGAGCTCGCTCTGAATGTCTTTCACCGAGCTCTTGAACTCGCGAATGCCCTTGCCCAGCGACGAACCGATCTCCGGCAGCCGCTTGGCGCCGAAGAGCAGCAGCACGATGAGAAAGATGAAGACCATCTCTCCCATGCCGAAGCTTCCGAATCCCATCCTCTAATACCTCCATTGGGGCTCGACGGCCCCATCAATCCCGCGGATCGTCAGATCCACGAGCGTACAATCAATGCCACGATGGCGATCCCGACGAGCGTCAGGACGTTGAGGGTCAAGGTAAGCGGCCCCAACTCGAACGCCACTGCGACGAGGTCAACCGACAACGGGCCGATGCGCGCATCGACTGACGTGAGCAGGAACGTGCGCGGCGCCGACTCGGGAATGGACAGCTCCGTAAGCTTCGTGAGCAGCCCTCCGAGGAACAACCCCAAGACGAGCGTCCAGCCCACCCGGACCATGCCGCGTCGACCGGTGTCAACCAGCATACTGGGTCCGCGTGTCTCGGGTTCCGACCATCATTGACTCAACGTCTACGATCCACTGCGTACGCCACCGCGTCTCTCAGCGCGGCGACGGCCGGGCCTTCCGGGACCTCGGCGAGGGCCGCATAAGACAGGTCCGCATAGTGTGCGGCCCGGTCGCCGGCGTAGGTCAGCCCATCGCGCTCCTCCACGATCTCCACGACCCTGGCGATGTCGTCGTCGCTGGGATCGGCGAGCGTGAAGAAGGACCGGATCGTGGACTCCTCCGTCGGGGTCGCCCGCTCCAGTGCCGCGACGAGCGGGAGCGTGACCTTCCGCTCGCGCAGATCGTGGCCCGTCGGCTTGCCCGTCACTGCCTCGACACCCGTGTAGTCCAGGAGATCGTCGGCGATCTGGAACGCCATCCCCAGGTTGTGGCCGTAGCGCGCGAGCGGCTCGCGGTGTGCGGGAGCACCGGCCAGCGCGCCCATCTCGCACGCCGCCGCCATCAGTGACGCGGTCTTCGCGGCGATGAGGCGGTAGTAGTCGTCCTCGGTGAAGTCGAGCGCGTCGTAGGACGTCAGCTGGCGCATCTCACCGACGGACATCTCGTTCGCGGCGTTGGCCAGGACGGCCAGCGCATCGAGGTTGCCCACACGCGCGAGCTCGGAGACCCCGCGCGAATAGAGGTAGTCCCCCATGATGATCGCGACCTGGTGCGTCCACAGCGCGTTGACCGTGGGAAGCCCACGCCGAAGCACCGAGTGGTCGACCGCGTCGTCGTGCACCAGCGTCGCGAGGTGGACCAACTCCACCACCGCGGCGAGACGCAGGGCGTCGGCCGGCTGCTCACCGCCCACCTGACTGGAGAGCAGCAGGAGCGTCGGCCGGAACAGCTTCCCGCGCATGAACAGGAGGTGCTCGTTGACCTCCTCGATGTCGGAGAAGTCCGAGACGACGATCCTCTTGATCTCGTCGCCCACGCGATCGAGAAGCCCGCGCACGGGCGCCTGGATCGCCGAGAGCTCCGCGGGCACGCCCTTGAGCGCCTGGGTCAGGCCGGAACCGGATCGCGTGGGCACGCCTGGGTCGCCTATGCCGCTAGCGCAGCGCTCGGAGGCGCTCGGTGACGTCCGCGAAGTTGATGTCGAGGGCGAACACCCTGTCGTAGTACTCGAGCGCCGACGGCTTGTTGTCCAAAGCCTCGAACGCCCGGGCCAGGTAGTAGTAGATGCCCACGAAATCGTCTTCGACGCTGGACTTCGACTTCAGCGACCGCTCCAACGTGCGCACCGCCGCCTCGGGCTGTCCCATCTCGAGGAAGGTCTGCCCCATCTGCTCGTACGTCGGCAGATGGTCGGCGGAGGCACGGAGCGCCTGTTGGAAGGAGCTGATCGCCTCCTCGAGCAGGCCCATCTCCTTGTACGCGGTGCCCAGGTCGTAGTGAGCGCGGACGTCGCCCGAATCCAGGTTCTCGGAGACCTTCTCCTTGAACTGGGAGAGCATCTTGGCGAAGTCGGCTTCCTCGTCCCCCGAAGGCTCCTGGTAGGCGACCTGGAACCGCGTCGACTTCTCCCCGCCGGCTCCACCTCCCAGAATCATCGCACCGAGATCGACGTAGTCCCCGTCGGAGCTCGACGCCGGCTGCTCGGCGGGCGGGGTCGGGGCCTCCGGCTCGACCGTCGGCTCGGGAGCCGTCTCGGCAGCAGCCTCCTCCACGGCCTCCTCGACGTCACTGGCGACCTCGAGCTCCGCGTCCGCGGGTCCCTCTTCGACTTGCTCGTGTTCTTCCCCGGCATCACCGGTCCGAGCTTCGGCAGACTCCTCCTCTCCGAACGTCGCGACGGGGGACTCGGCGGCCTCTTCCTCTTCGTCCTCGTCGTCGCCGAAGCCCATCATCGGGAGCTCGGCCGCCTCTTCCTCTTCGTCTTCGTCGTCGCCGAAACCCATCGTCGGGAGCTCGGCCGCCTCTTCCTCTTCGTCCTCGTCGTCGCCGAAGCCTATCGTCGGGAGCTCGGCCGCCTCTTCCTCTTCGTCCTCGTCGTCGCCGAAGCCCATCAGCGGGAGCTCGGCTGCCTCTTCCTCTTCGTCCTCGTCGTCGCCGAAACCCATCGTCGGGAGCTCGGCGACCACCTCCTCCGCCGCCTCCTCCAGGCTCGACGAGGCCTCACCGGAGTCGTCCGAGCCGCTGATCTCGAAGGCGTCGGATCCGACGAACGAGCCTTCGTCCTCGGCTTCCGACCGGGGCTCGATCATCTCCTCGGGCGGGCCGCCCAGGTCGATGTCGCCGAACCCTCCCATGTCGTCGTCGCCCATTCCGCCGAAGTCCATGGATCCAACAGACGCTGCGGCCGCGCCCACGTCCACGGTCGGATCGAGCTCCTCGATCTTCGCCTCGACCTCCGCTGCGCCCTCCGAGTCACCGGACTGGGTCATGCGGCTGTAGGCGATGAGGAGCTGCTCGACCGCTTCCTCGGTGCGCTCGTTCGCGGCCATCTGCTCGGCCACCGTGATTCGCACGCCCACGTCGTCCGGAGCCAGGTCGCAGAACTCGACGAGCGCCCGGAAGGACTCATCGAGGTCGCCGGCCTGCTGCATCCGCTCGGCGTAGGTGAGGAAGTTCGTCCGGGCGTCCGAGAGGAAGCCCTGCTCCGCACGGATCTGACCGATCTTCAGATAGGCCTGATGCCGGTCCGGGACGTTCCGGATGATCTTCTTGCAGACGGCGATGGCGTTGTTCGGAAGGAACGCCTCTCGATACAGATCGACCGCTTGCTCGTAGTGCTCGACGGCCTCTCCGAGATTTCCGACACGCACGAAGAGGTCCCCGACGCGGTTGATCAGACCGATGTCGGTCTGGTCGTCCTGCGTCAGTGCCTTGATCGCTTTCTTGTACTGATCAAGCGCTTTCAGCCACTCTTCGTTCTGTTCGTGGCGTCGAGCTTGTTGCTTGAGCGCTTCGATGCTCATTCGGCGCGTTCCGAGGTCTCCGTGCGCCCGCTCGTACGCCTCGCGACGTACGCCGCGACACGGCGGGACAGAACCCGAGCGGGTCCAAAGTCAGAAATGAGTAATCTGTTCCCCGTCGCCGGATGCACAAGGGTGTCGGGGATCATGCCGATGACCTCCGTTTCCTCGATATGTCCACCACGGTCCATGACTGCCTCCTCTATCGCTTCGAAAACGGTGACTGGGGACGTCGCAAAAGGATCCTCCAGATTCATTGAAATCTGCACTCGGTCTCCGTCCGCGAGTCGCAGACCCAATGCGCGGAGTCCGCGGAATCCGCCGCCCGCCTCACGCAGTCGCGCCGCGATCTCCTTCGCGTCGTCCAGCTCCACCCCTCCGACGAACACGTTCCAGGCGAGCAGGATCCCCCGCGCACCGACGCACGTGACCCCGGCTGTCGGATGCGGACGGGCTGCGTCCGGCGGAAGATCGGGCCTCCGATCCGGGGGAAAGCCGTCCCGCAACGCTTCGAAGCCGCCCCGGCGGAGCTCCGAGAGCGCGCGTCCGGGCGGCGTCGAAGCCTGGCCGTAGAAGAAGACCGGCACACCGAGCTCCGCAATCCTCCGCCCCACCCGGTGCGCCGACTCCACGGCCTCGGCCATCGCGACGACCTCGACCGGAACGAAGGGCAGCACGTCGAGAGCCCCCACGCGCGGATGCACACCCTCGTGCTCGCGGAGGTCGATGTGCTCCAGCGCGAAGCGGGCCGCCACCACGGAAGCCTCCTCGACGTCCCGGGGCTCGCCGATGAAGGTGACGACGGCACGATTGTGGTCCGGGTCCGCCGACCAGTCGAGGACGTCGACGTCGACGGTCGCGATCGACTCCACGAGGGCGCGGACCTTCTCCCGGTCCCGTCCTTCCGAGAAGTTCGGCACCGCTTCCATGACCTTGAGCATGCCGAGAAGGTAGCGGAACGAGCCTGGCCCCCGCCGCCGAAGGGGCGACGGGGGCCTGCCGTCCGGACGCGCCGGGCCCGCTGACGCTGCCGAGGATCAACCTTCCGACGGCTGCACCAGGTTCGGGTTGCTCGACTGGAGCTGGAAGGCCCAGTCGAAGATCATGATCGCGTCGGAGCCGTCGAAGCCCAGGAATTCCACGCGGATCGCTCCGTAGTTGTAGACACCGGGGCTGTCCTCCACGCGAATGACGTAGGTCGTGGATGCGAACAGCTCGGCGTCGGCGGTCGTGTAGTTGATGTCGCCCGTCGGGGCGACCGAGACGTCGGTGCACGTCGCGTCCGCACCCGGACCGCACTTGAGCGCGGTCGTGAGCCAGTCGGAGACACTGACCTGGGCGTTGGGACCCGGCACCAGCCACCACTGGACGCCGTCGGACTCCAGACGGAAGTCACGCGCCAGGTCGTCACCCGGGATGATCGGGATCTCGCTCTCGTCCGACGAGAACCTGAACCCGGACATGGAGGGCTGATCCCCGTCCGCGTACATCCACTCGCCGTGGTAATCGGGGCGCGGCGTACCCGAGGCCAGCAGACTCCCATCGCTCTCGTGCCCATCGTCGTCCACCGACGTCACGAAATAGGAGTAGGTGCTGCCGTTCTCGGCTCGCTCGTCGAGGAAGCCCTCGGAGTCCGTCTCGCCCAGCAGGAACGTCGTACCGCCGTCGTCCAGGTACACCGTGTAGTACGAGAAGTCGGCCGCGCCGTCGCGCGCGTTCGTGTCCCAGGTCAGGTAGTTCGCTCCGTCGAGCGCGATGACTCGAGGGGAGGTCGGCACCGGCGGCGGCGTGAACGTCGGCACGAAGACAGAGACGACGTCGCTCGCCGTCTCGGTCCCACCGCCGACGGCGGCCACGTAGTACTCGTACGTGACGTCCGAGACGACGTTCAGATCCTCGTACGAGCAGAACCCACCGATGCAGCTCGTGACCTCTGCGATGAAGAACCAATCGGAATCGGTCGTCCGCTTCGAGTAGACGCGGAATGCCTCCCCGTCCCAGTCGGGAGCGAGCTCCCAGCTGACGGTCACCGACCCCGCGTAGTACGTGGCCAGGACCGCACGGGGCGCACCCGGCGGGTCCTCGACCACAACGACCCCGTTGTCCCTGCAACCGGACACGGCCAGAGCCAGCGCCAGGCAGGTGGTCACCCATCGTCCCATGGTTCTTCCTCCGGAAATCCGACCTCCCGCGGTGAGCGGCCGGCGTTCATGGACCATTGTCATACCGCACCGTCATGCAGGCCCCGTACCGAACGTATAAGTAATTGTAAGCCAACGTCTTGCATCGATAACGCCGCCGGCCGATATGTCACCTACAGTGGACACATGGAGCCTGTGTCGGGACAGGACGGGATCCGGTCGCCTACCGCTGCTCGGCCGGGAGCCCGAGGTCCAGGTTCTGCTGGTCGTAGTCGAACTTCAGATCCCGGTTGTCCATCAACGACACCTCGAACCGGAAGCTCCAGTTCCCGGTCGCCGTCTGGAGGAAATCGAAGTTCGCCTGCCACCGGTGCAGATCCCGGGTGAGCCGGATCGAGTGGTCGTTGAACTGGCCACGCTCGATGTCGTATGCGGTCCTCCAACTGAGCGCCCACTTCTCGGTCGGCTGCAGCCGGACGCTTCCCGTCAGCATCTGGCGGGACACCGACGTGGGGTCACGCGGACGTTGCAGGGAATACGAGAGGTTCGCGGTCCAGCTGCCGCGTGAGCCGGCGCGAGGCGCTCTCGTCGGCTGACCGGCCTGGGAACCCGTGGGGATCACGGACGACTCGTCGGTCGGATCGATGACGTCGAACGGATCCCCGACCTCGTCTGCTCCGGGCTCGATGGCTTCCGGCTCCTCCCCCCCGCCTCCCCCACCCCACAGAGAGCTGACCCACCGGAAGAGCCCCGAGCTGGAGCCGAGCGAGAAGCCGAGATTCAGCTGCGAGAGGTGCGGCGCGAAACGACGCTCCACGATCGTCCCGCTCTCGTCCTTGGTGTCGTCGAAGAGATCGTGGTCCATCGAGACCGACAGCCCCCGCAGGAGATCCGACGAGATCTGATTCGACAGCCGGGTGGTCTGGAAGCCCTGCAGGAATCCGCCGGCCGAGTCCGCCTGCACGAAGTCGTAGCGGACCACGCTGGTCCGAAGCGCGAGAAGCGTCTCGATCTGCGGCTGCGGAATGCGACGAGGCTCGCCCGGCGCGCCCTGGGACTCCACGACGGACAGCGAGTCCGCGGCGGCCTGCGACTCCTCGTCCTCCTCGCGCTTGGCCTCGAACGTCTGGTTCAGCGTGACCGCGATCGTATTCCTCGGCTGCAGCACCTGCGAGCCGAACACCTGGCGCTGCAGGTCGTTCGGCGCGGACTCGGGGCTCCACTCGTAGTCGAAGGACGGCGAGAACTTGTGGCGGATCGCTTCGTAGGATCCGAAGCCGGGAAAGAACCCGTAGATGTCGGTCTTGAGCTGGGCGCCGAAGGAGATGCGGCTCGGTGCCGAGACGAAGTCCATCGCCAGGGCGGAGGTATCCGCCCTGAGCATGTTGCCCGAGAGGCTCAGGCGGGGCGTGAGCGTCGTGGAGCCGATGAGCTGCTGCTGATACCCGACCGACGCCGACCAGCTGAGCCGTGCCTGCGCGATGTCCCGCGCCGGAGTGCCGGTCAGGAGGTCTCCCGCGGCGGCGCTGTCACCGAGAACCAGCAGGGCCTCGGGCACCGCGAGCGTCTGGGCCTCGGTGACGTTGGCCGACTGCGAGAAGGTCAGGTTGCCGATGCTGAGGTTGCTGCGTACCGAAGCGGACTGGTTGACCGTGTTCGCCGAGGTGAACGCGAAGGTGTCGGGCTGCTCGCGCGACAGCGTGCGGCGCTGGAAGCTGCTCGATCCCGACCACGTCATGTTGTTCCAGAAGTGCGCCTCGGTCTGCGGGGACCGGAACAGCGTGATCGGCGAGAGCGACAGGTTCGCGGACGGCAGCGTCCACTCCGTGCGGTCGTCGGAGAGGTACTGGTTCCGGTTGGCCGAAAGCGAGACCTGTCCCCAGTCGAAGCGTCGGTTGAGACCTCCCTCCGAGTCGATCGACTGAGTCACTTCCCGGGGGTTGAACGAGTTCTCACGCACGAAGTCGGTCTTGGCATACCGCGCTCTCACCCGCAGGTCCGTGCGCTCGTCCAGCTGCCACGAGTGGCTCGTGTCGAGGGCATACTCGCTCGAGCCGTCCTCGCGCCAGTATTTGCGGACGTTGAGATTGCCCTGCAGGAACTGGCGATTGAAGCGGTACTGCGTCGATCCCGTGAGGCTCCAGAACGTCTCGCTGAACCAGTCCAGGGCGACCAGCGCGTCCGAGTAGTCGCTCATCGCCCAATAGAAGCCGACGTTGCTGATGCGCCTCCGATACCCGCTCGACGTGCGCACGATGTCGTTGACGCTGAAGCGCGGCCTGAGGAGCCCCGACGAGCGCTCGGTATCGAGGCTCTGGGCGATGAACGGCAGCCAGAAGACCGGCACGTCACCGAAGTAGAGTCGCACGCCACGGGCCACGAGCGTGCGTCCGTTGACCATCTTCACCTCGTTGGCTTCGAAGTGGTAATGGGGCTCCGTGATGTCGCACGACGTGAATTGCGCGTGGGACACGAACGAGGAATCCTGGGCGGCGTAGGGCATGTCCCCCCGTACGATCCAGTTCGCGCCGGCCTCGCTGAACGAGGTCGTCGCGTTGGTGGCGGATCCCCGCCCCTCGTCGAGGCTGTAGATCATCGTGGCAGCTTCGATCGGATCGCCCTCGGGGTTCGAGAACGTCGGATTCCCCATGGGCCGGAGCGCACCGCTGTTCTGGTCGAAGGTGATCACGCTGTCGGCCTCGGCGCCCACCCCCTCCTGTGACACTCGCGCGCGGCCGTCCTCCGGAGCGTACAGGCTCAGCTCGCGCTCCCGCGCCCGGAAGTCGGCGGCGCCCCCCTGGTACTCCGTGAGGGTATAGCCGGGCATCGCCACGAGCGCCCGTACGATCGAATCACCGGCGGCGGCCGCGCCGGGGCGGTTGCCCTGGGCGGCCTCTTGCATACGGATCGAGTCCTGCACGTACAGAACGCTGTCGTATCCCGGAGCCCGTGAGAGGGCCTGGAGACGCTCCATGACCCGGATACGGGCGGAGTCCACCTCCTCTTCCTGGACGTCCTGCTGGGCCTCCAGAGGCCTCAGGACGCCGGCCAGGGCCAGCGACGCCATCAGGGTCGTCACGACCCTTAGCGGCGCGCGCCACATGGTCACTCGCTCTCCGGCGCCTCGGAGGGCTCCTCCAAGCTCGCCTCGTATTCCGCCGCACGGCGCTGCTTCCCTCTGTAGACGCCGACCGACAACAGGATGCCCAACTCGTAGAGGAGGACCAGCGGGAGCATCATCATCACGGTGAGGGTGATCGCGTCACCCGGCGTGATGAAGGCCGCGAGAATCGTGATCAGGACGATCGCGTGGCGCCGCTTCGCGCGCAGGAACGCCGGCGTCACGAGGCCGACGACGCTCAGCAACATGATGACGATGGGCAGCTCGAATACGGCGCCGAACGCCACCAGCATCTTCACGATGAAGCCGAGGGACTCGTTGATCTCGAGCTGGCCCTCCAGCGACGTGTTGAGGAAACGCCTGAAGAACTCGAGGGTCACCGGCAACGCCGCGAAGTAGCAGAGCGCCACGCCCGCGAGGAAGAGCACGAGCCCCAGGTAGAGCGCGGGGATGATCGCCCGCTTCTCCCGCTTCTCCAAGGCCGGCGAGAGGAACGACCAGAGGTGATAGACGATGATGGGGAAAGACAGGATCAGGCCCGTATAGATCGCCAGGCGGAGCGACACGAAGAACGGAGCCGCCGGGGACAGGTAGATCAGCCGGAGGTCGGGATTGTCGTAGGCCCGGCGAATGGGCATGACGAGCAGCTCGAGCACGTCGTAGCGAACCACGAGCCAGAAGCCGATACCCGTGCAGACCACGAGCGCGAGCAGCGACCACAGGATGCGCCACCTCAGCTCCTCGAGGTGATCGAGGAAGGGCATCTCGCCCCTCGGATTACGGTGACGCGGCATCCCTTGTCTTCCCCGTCGGAGCCCACCACGGCATCGAGGCGACCCGTGGCCCGGGCCGCGCGCTTCGGTCGGTCATGGAAGTGGGAGCTCGACCTGATTCCGGCGCTGCTCTTCCCGTTCCTGAGCCGCGGCCATTTCGTCGACGAACTCCTGGAACTCACCCGCGTCCTGGAAGTTCCGGTATACGGAGGCGAAGCGCACGTAGGCGACCCGGTCGAGGGGACGGAGCCGCTCCATGACGAGCGCGCCGAGCTTGATGCTCGGGACCTCGACCCCCGCGTCCTGGGACAGCTCGTCCTCCACGTCGTCGACGAGCCGCTCCATCTCGGAGAGGGAGACCGGCCGCTTGGCGCAGGCGACCTTGATGCTACCCAGCAGCTTGGCGCGGTCGAACTCCTCGACGGCTCCCGAGCGCTTCAGGACCTGGAGCGGGCGCTCCTCGACGTATTCGTAGGTCGTGAAGCGAGCGCCACAGACCGTGCACTCCCGCCGGCGTCGCACGGCGCGTCCGCCCCGGCTGGACCTCGTGTCGACCACACGGTTCTCGGTCGCGTCGCATTCGGGACACCGCATGGGTCAGGGGCCCGGGGTCGACAGATCGACTACCCGAGCTCTTCGAGCTTCTCCCGAGCGAGAAGAGCGACGCCCGAGTCGGGATAGGTGTTCATGAGCCGCTGAAGGGTGCTGCGGGCCTCGTCGGTCTGGCCCAGGTCGGCCTGCAGGATGCCGGCGCGGTAGAGGGCCTCCGGAACCCGGCTGGCCGTCGGATAGAGCGAGGGGATGCCCAGGAACGACTGCAGCGCGTCCTCGGGTCGGTCCTGCTGCTCCAGGATGTCGGCCATGAAGAACTGAGCGTCCGCGGCGAGCGGATGGTTCGGATACTCCTCGAGGAACTGCTCGTACGCCTGCTGCGCGGCGCTCAGCGAGCCACGCTGGTGCTGGTCGCGGGCGATGCCGTACAACTCCTCCGCGTTGCTCCCACCACCGACGCCGGCCAGGGTCTCCGACCCTCCTGGCGCAGCCACCGTGTCGTCACCGGACGGGATCCCGCCGGGACCCGGGGCCACAGCGACGCCCCCCCCTCCGACTCCCTGACTTCGGAGCGCAGCGATTCCTCGCTGGTTCTCTCCCACGAGCGCTTCGAGCCGCTGCATGCTCTGGGAGACGGACTGGAGCAGACGCGTGATGTCGCCGCGGAAGTCGACCAGCTGGTCGCCTTGCGTCCGCAGCGTGTCCTGTGTGGAGGCGGTCGCCCGCGTGAGGAGCATCATCAGGGAGTCCTGGCGCACGGCCTGCGCACGCAGCTCCTCGCGCACCTCCGTCTGGAGCTCCCGGATGTCACTCTTCGTGGCGCATCCCCCGAGCACCAAAGCGGCAGCCACGACGACGATCGCGCCGCGGGCTCCCGGATCCCTTCGGTTACGTCCAGTCATACAGATGGACCCCTCCCCCGGCGAACCGGAGGAGGGGCCACACAGTGCTCGTGCCGCCTACTCGGCGGGATTGATCATGTTCGCGCCGGCCGTGATCACGAACTGACCACGACGGTTGCGGGCCCAGGCCTGCTCGTTGGAGCCCTGCGCG
>JASFUR010000066.1:0-11309 GCA_050050215.1 Gemmatimonadota bacterium | reverse complement strand
ACGGCATCCCCGGTATGCCGCCCATGCCTCCCATCATCCCTCGCATCTGCTTCATGAAGCCCTGCATCTCCTTGAACTGCTTCAGCAGGCGATTCACCTCCGAGACCGGGCGACCGCTCCCCTTCGCGATGCGGGCCCGGCGGGAAGCATTCAGGATCTTGGGCTTCTGCCGCTCTTCCGGCGTCATGGAGAGGATGATGGCCTCGACGTGCTTGAAGCGCTTGGGGTCCAGGCCGGCGGCGGGCATCTTCAGCTTCCCGGCGCCGGGGATCAGCTTGAGGAGCTGCTCGAGGGGGCCCATACGCTGAACCTGCTTCATGGCGACGAGGAAATCCTCCAGGGTGAAGCGGCCCTCGCCGAGCATCTTCTTCTGGAGCTTCTCCTGCTCCTCCTCGTCGATGACCGCCTGGGCGCGCTCGACCAGGCCGACGACGTCGCCCATCTGGAGGATGCGGCCCGCGAGGCGCTCCGGGTCGGCCGTGTCCAGGTCGTCGACGCCCTCGCCGACGCCGATGAACTTGATCGGCTTACCGACGACGCCTCGAATCGAGAGCGCGGCGCCGCCGCGGGCGTCGCCGTCCATCTTGGTCATCACGACACCCGAGAGGCCGAGCGCTTCGTCGAAGCCCTCGGCGATCTTCACGGCTTCCTGGCCGGTCATCGCATCGGCGACCAGCAGAATCTCGGATGGCTCCACGGCGTCGCGCACGCGCCGCAGCTCGTCCATGAGCTGCTCGTCGATCTGGAGCCGACCCGCGGTGTCGACGATGAGCAGGGAGTGCCCTTCCGCCTTCGCCCGATCGAGGGCGGCCAGCGCCGCCGCCACGGGATCTCCGCCGAACTCCCCGGCGACGACCGGCACGCCGACCTTCTCACCGAGCGTCTGGAGTTGCTCGATGGCGGCCGGCCGCTGCAGGTCGCACGCTGCCAGCATCGGTGTCTGGCCGGCCTTGCCGAACCTCCGTGCGAGCTTCGCGGCGGACGTGGTCTTACCCGAGCCCTGCAGTCCGACCATGAGCACCACGCTCGGTGGTGGGCCGTCGATGGCCAGGGTCGGAGCGCCGTCGCCGAAGAGCGACGCCAGCTCGTCGTGCACGATCTTCACGATCTGCTGGCCCGGGGAGACGGCCTTGAGGACCTGCTCGCCGAGCGCGCGCTCCTGTACCCGACCCAGGAACTCCCGGGTGACCTTGAAGTTCACGTCGGCCTCGAGCAGGACGCGACGCACTTCGCGCAGCCCCTCCTTGATCATCGGCTCCGTCAGCACCCCGCGCTGCCGGAGCTTCTTGAGCGCGCTGTCGAGCTTGGCGCCGAGTTCGTCGAACATGCTCCCCCTGGACCGTGGTGGGCCGAAAGCTATGGAGGGGTCGCGGGGGCCTCAACGGGCGCCCGACCCGCCTCCGGACCTCTTCGAGCACGCACCGCCAAGCGGTGCCATGGCATTAGCTTTGCATTACAAAGTACTTTACTATCAGTCTCACGCGAGGCATCCCAGAGACAGACCCGAAACGCGCAGGATCCCATGACGACGCTGACCGAGTTCCTCTTTCCGGCTCCCGCGCGGCGCTCCGCCGGCGCGATCATCCTCTGGTGGGAGGGCCGGCGCCTGGCCTTCAACCTCTGTGTGGGCTCCGCGGGCGTCGTCTCGCTCTTCGCGGTCACCGGCGTGGCGGCGATTCACGACGGCGTGTTCGTCCTGCCCTACCTGCTGGTCCCGGCGGGTGTCTTCGGTGTGCTCGCCAACGCGTGCTACCTACTGGGGCCCGCGGCCGAGATCCTCATCCACGCGGTGTGGGGACGGCGGGTCCTGCCCACGGGGCCGACCCTCTACCGCATGGGGCTGACGTTCTCCGTCGGACTCGCGCTCCTTCCAACCCTGCTCGTCACCCTGGTGCTGGTCGTGAGCGTCGTCGTGGAGGCCGTACCGTTCTTCTGAGCCTCGGGACGCCCGACAGGCGACTCAGCCGACCTCTATGATCTGATCCCGCCGCGTGCCGACCGACACCCACCGGACCGGAGTCCCGGTGAGCTCTTCGATGCGGTCGAGGTAGGCGCGCGCCCTGGACGGCAGGTCCTCGAGCCTGCGCGCGTCGCACGTCGACTCCTCCCAACCCGGCATCGACTCGTAGACCGGCTCCGCGCCGCCGAGCGAGCCGACGTCGGCCGGGAAGCTCTCGGTCACGCTGCCGTCAGGAAGTCGGTACGCGGTCGCCACCTTCAGGTCGGGGAGCGTGTCGAGCACGTCGAGCTTCGTGATCGCGATTCCCGTCAGACCGTTCACCTGCGCCGCATAACGGGTCAGAACCGAGTCGAACCAACCGCACCGGCGGGGCCGGCCCGTGGTCGCGCCGAACTCGCCGCCGAGCTCGCGCAGGCGCTCGTCGACCTCGGGATCGAGGCCCGTCGGCAGCGGCCCCTCACCCACGCGGGTAGTGTACGCTTTCACGACGCCGATTACGGAGTCGATGGCGGTCGGACCGATGCCCGTACCGGTCGCGGCAGCCGCGGCCGTGGTGTTGGAGGACGTGACGAACGGGTACGTGCCATGGTCCAGATCGAGCGCGGTCCCCTGTGCACCTTCGAGGAGCACACGTCGTCCGTTCTTGAGCGCTTCGGTGATCTCCCGGCCGACGTCGGTCGCGATCGAGAGGACCCGCTCGCTCATGCCCAGGACACGGTCGATCTCCGCGTCGAGCTCTCCGGACCCGTCCACCCCGAGGGACTCCATCCGCTCCCGTACACGCTCCTTCGCGTCGGCGACGCGACTCGCGAGACGCTCGGAGTCCTTGAGGTCGGCCACACGCACACCACGCCGGCCTGCCTTGTCCTCGTACGCCGGACCGATTCCCCGACCCGTGGTGCCGATCTTCTCGGCTGCACAGTCCTCCGCCACGCGGTCCAGAAGCCGGTGATACGGCAGGAGCAGTTGTGCCCGGATGCTGACGCCGACCCGACCCTCCAACTCGATGCCGCGCGCGACGAGCGCATCGTATTCCTCGAAGAACTGCCCGATATCGAGCACGACCCCATTGCCGAGCAGGCAACGCTTCGCGTGGTGCAGGATGCCGGACGGGATCTGGTGGAGCACGAAGCTGTCCTCGCCGACCTCGACGGTGTGCCCCGCGTTCGCCCCGCCCTGATAACGGGCGACGATGTCCGCGCCCTCGGCGAGAACATCGACGATCTTCCCCTTGCCCTCGTCGCCCCACTGACAGCCGACGACGACGGTGCACGCACCCTGCTCAGGCATGGTATCCCCGAGAAAAGACAAAACGGGCCGTTCCCCCGATGAGGGACGGGCCCGTTGGCTGACGTATCCTTTGGGAAAAGCTAGACGCGGCTCAGAAAGGTGTCAACGAAACCGCGCGGGACTTCGCAACTCAGACGCCGGCCGCCGACAACAGCTCCGCAGACTCGAGAATGCCGCGAATCTCCTCGACTTTCGACTGGGACGCGGCGGACAGGGGTGCGCGCGGTGCGCCGCCCTTCAAACCCAGGAGATCGAGCGCCGCTTTCACCCCCGGTACGCCCATCCCGCCGACGATCCGCTTGTGCACCGGAGCGATGCGTTCCTGGAGCCGTCCGGCGTCCTGTAGCCGGCCCTCGGTCCAGGCAACCGTAATCTCCGCAGCCTCCGCGGTGGCGAGCAGGCCGACCGCGACGATCCCGCCCACCGCGCCGGTCTCGAGGGCGCCGTAGAGGAGCGCGCCGCTGCCGACCAGCACCTGGAAGTCCTCGGCCGAATGCTCCACCAGCTCACCGACCAGATCGAGCTGACCCCTGGAGTCCTTGATGCCGATGATGTTCTCGTGATGCGAGAGCTCCTCGACAAGCCCCGTCGGCAGGTCGAGCGTGCTCATGCGGAGCGGCACCTGGTAGACGAGCACCGGCACGGGCGAGCCGTCCGCCACCGCCTGGTAGTGCCGCGCCAATGCCTCGGGGGTCATGGCGCCCTTGAAGAAGGCGGGCGGCTGGACGAGCACCGCATCGGCCCCGGCTTCGGCGGAGCGCCGGGACAACTCGATGGTGCCCCGTGTCGATTCGCGGCCGGTGCCCGCAATGACGAGCCCGCCCTCGGGAACTACGTCGGAGGCGGCCTCCAGGAGCGCCAGCCGTTCGGAGCTGTCGAGCAGCACGGACTCCCCGGTAGACCCGGCGATGAGCACGCCACGGATCGGGCTCCCGAACCAGTGGCGCAGGTTCGCGCGGAACGCGACGACGTCGACGTCGCCGGTGACCGGGTCGAACGGCGTGGTGACGGGAAGGAAGGTCCCGGCCAGGTCGAGGCTCACCGGGCGCTAGCTACCCATCATCTGGCTCATCTCGTCGGCCAGGTCCTTTGTGCCGCCCGGCCGCGCTCCCGCCTTCGTGCTCGCGTCGCCGAACATGTTCATCTTCAGGTCGAAGTCGGACGGGTTGTTCGCCGCCGCCTTGGCGACCTCGAAGGCGACCTCGTCGCTCTTCACCAGCTCCTGGAGGTGCTGGTCGAAGGTCTGCGACCCGTAGTGATCCTTGCCCTCCTCGATGAGGTCGGAGATCTCCTCCATGCGCTCCGGATCGCGGACGCAGTCGCGGATCGTCGACGTCATGAGCATGACTTCCATCGCGGCGCACCGCCCGCCCGCCTTCTTCTGGACGAGGCGCTGGGAGATCACCGCCTGCAACGACTCGGAAAGGCGCACGCGGATCATCTCCTGCTCGCTCGGCTCGAAGACCGCGATGATGCGGGAGATGGTCTGCACGGCGTTCTTCGTGTGCAGGGTCGAGATCACCAGGTGGCCGGTCTCCGCCGCCTTGAGCGCGGTTTCGATGGTGATCTTGTCTCGCATCTCGCCGATGAGGATCACGTCCGGGTCCTGGCGCAGCACGGCCCGGAGACCCGTCACGAAGGAGTCCGTGTCGGTCCCGATGTCGCGCTGCGTGATGGACGACTGGTTGTCCCGGTGCAGGAACTCGATCGGGTTCTCGAGCGTGACGACGTGGACCTGCTTGTTGCGATTGATCCAGTTGATCATCGCCGCCATGGTCGAGCTCTTACCCGAGCCGGTCACACCCGTCACCAGGATCAGCCCGCGCTCGGCCGACGCGATCTTGTTGATGATCGGGGGGAGGCCCAGGTCCTCGACCGAGGGAATCTCGATTGGAATCGCCCGCATCACGATCATCGGCGAACCACGCTGCTTCATGATGTTGACGCGGAACCGGCCCACACCCGGGATGCCCCACGAGCAGTCGTAGTCGAGGAGCTTGTCGAAGTTCTCCTTGTCCTCTTCGTGGGGAATCAGCTGAAGCGCGATCCCCTTCACCTGCTCGACGGTCAGCTTCTGCTGCGTCAGAGGCTGCAGGACTCCATGAACCCGGGCCCGCATGTAGTCCCCGGCCTTGATGTGGATGTCGCTGGCGCCGCGCTCCACCGCGGCCTTGAACAGCTCCTGCATGGCGATCCTCCGGCAGTCCTAGGGCGTCTTTCGAAGATACGTGCGCGCGTCCGCAAACGCGATCAATCAATCGCTTCGCGCCAATCCAGACCCATTTTGTGACGGACCTCGGCCATCGTCTCACGGGCGATGGAGCGCGCGCGCTCCGCTCCTTCGTCCAGGATGCTGCGGACCTCTTCGGGATGCTCACGGAAGTGCGCGGCCCGCTCCCTCATGGGCGCGAAGGTCTCCGCGATGTTCTCCGAGAGGATCCGCTTGCAGTCCACGCATCCGCGCAGCGCGTTGCGGCACTGGTAAGCCACGTCGGCCACCGTCTCCTCGTCCGCGAAGTGCTTGTGCAGCGTGAACACGTTGCACACTTCGGGACGGCCGGGATCGTCACGCTTCACACGCTGCGGATCGGTTACGGCCGTGCGCACACGCTCCCAGATCTGGTCCGGCTCGGCCAGGATGCCGACCGTGTTGCCGAGCGACTTGCTCATCTTCGCCTCCCCATCCAGGCCCAGGATGCGGCCGACGCCCTTGTCGATGAGCGCCTCGGTCTCGGGAAACGTGTCGCCGTACGCCGCGTTGAACTTGCGGGCGATCTCGCGCGTCAACTCGAGATGCTGGCGCTGATCCTCGCCCACGGGCACGGCCTCTCCTTTGTACAGGAGGATGTCGGCCGCCTGCAGAATGGGGTAGTTGAGGATCCCCGCCGGAATCGACTCGAATCGCGAGGCCTTGTCCTTGTACTGCGTCATCCGCTCGAGATCACCCACGGGCGTCACGGCGTTGAAGAGCCACGCGAGCTCCGTGTGCTCGTGCACATCGGACTGGACGAAGATGATCGCCTTCTCGGGATCGAGCCCGACGGCCAGGTAGGAGACCGCCAGGTCGAAGACGTTCTTCGGCATCTCCGCCGGATCACCGCCGGCGGTGATCGCGTGGTCGTCGACGATGCAGAAGATGCAGTCGTGCTCGTCCTGCATCCGTACCCAGGGCTTCAACGCTCCCAGGTAGTTCCCGAGGTGCGCCTCACCGGACGGCTGCATACCGCTGAACACGCGCTTCTTGTGGCCGGTTGCTGCGGAGTCGGTCATGGATCTTGGTGGTTGGGCATGGGAAGCGACGAGCGTTCGCTTCCTACCATGGGCTCCCCGAGGCCCGCTAAGTTAGCCACCCTCGAACCCCTTCGGCACCTCGGTCACGGGTCCGGTGCCCCGCGACCAGCACTCTCGTTCCTCCCGCCCATCGCGAGCTCCCACCGTGGAAGATCTGGTCCGTACCGCCCTCGCCGCAGCCGAGGCCGCAGCGGGCGTACACCGCCGCGACGCCGGACGCGTGTCCCTCGCGGGCGCCACCGAGAAGGCCCGAGCCGACTACGTGTCGCAGACCGACCTGGACGCCCAGGAGGCGGCGCTGGACCTGATCCTCGAGCGCCACCCCGACCACGCCGTGCTCGCCGAGGAGGGCGAGGGGAGCGTCGAGGAGCAGATGGCGGAGTGGGACGGGCGGCCGCTGTGGATCGTCGACCCGCTGGACGGTACCGCCAACTTCCTGCACGACCACCCGCTCTACTGCGCCTCAGTGGCCGTGGCGGTCGAGGGACGCGTCGTCGCGGGCGCGGTAATCTCGAGCCCGACCGGAGAGCGCTGGTGGGCCTCAGAAGGAAACGGCGCCTTCAAGGGCGGCAAGCACATACGGGTCTCGGAGCGCCGGAGCTTCCGTGACGCGCTGGTCGGCACGGGCTTCCCGTTCAAGAAGCTCGACCTGCTGCCGACATATCTCCGCCAGCTCGACGCGGTCCTGCGCGCTGCGTCCGGCATCCGCCGCGGAGGATCGGCGGCCCTCGACCTGTGCTACCTGGCTCAGGGTACGCTCGACGCATTCTGGGAGGAGATCTTGATGCCATGGGACTTCTCGGCCGGTCACGTGATCGTGAGAGAGGCTGGCGGCGTCCTGGTGGACGACCTAGGGGAGGACCTCCCGATCGCGGAGGGGCGGGTCCGGGGCGCGAACAGCCGAGTCGTGCTCGACGAGCTCATGCAGCTGCTGGAGGAGGCGCAGGGCGGCGGCGCCTAGCGGAGGGGGGGACTCGCGGCCGCGTGTGCGGCGCGGGCCGGGCGCGTGTAGGTTATCGATCGTACGTGTACGGCACGAATCGCGTGTCCACTGTCCGGAGGTATTCATGGCTCGCATCGCTTCCGTCGCCGGCGCCGTATTCACGGCCGTTGGCATCCTCGCTCCCCGCCCCGCCCTCGCGCAGGCGACGGCCCACGACCACGCGGCGGACCACGCCCACAGCCACGCCAACGCGGTGGTGAGCTGCACGGATCTGGCGGCGCCGCCCTGGAACGGGCTCCCCGATGCGGATCGGGAGGAGGTCGCGAGGCTGCAGACGGAGCTCTCGGCCCTATCGACGCCCGAGGCCGCCATGGCCGCCGGCTTTCGGCCCGCCCTGGGTGACATCCCGGGCATGGGTGTGCACTACGTGAATTCGCAGCGTATGCAGGACGGGATCCACCTCGACGCGCCGGACCACCTGCTGTTCGCGAAGATCGACGGCAAGGACCAGCTCGTCGGTACCGCGTACGCCTTCCGGGACGTACCCGACACCGACGAACCGATCCCGTTCCGGAGCGACCTCGCCCACTGGCACGACCATCCGCAGTTCGCGCCTCCGGGCCAGACCCTGCACATGCTGCACGTCTGGTTCATTCCGTCGTCGAACGGACCCTTCGCCGGACTGAACTTCTGGCTGCCGTTCCGCTCCGCGGGCATCACGCCGCCCAGCGCATGCTGGATGGCGGATGAGGCCGACGCCCAGCGCATCCAGCGTGTCTCGTTCGCGCTCGCGCCCCGCGACTGGGGCTCGGACGGCGCGACCGTCCAGCAGGCCGACGTCTCGGCCGAGCGGACCGGGATCCTGACGGACCTGGACGCCGCAGCCAAGGCGGGGGACCACGACGCGTGGATGGCCGCTGCGGATCGTTTCATCAATGATCTGTCGCCGGCCGAGCTGGCGCAGGTCGAGGCGACCCTGCGGGCGCTGACCATGGCGCAGATGTCGACCTCCGAGCGGGAAACGCAGAACTAGGCTCGACCCGAGCCAAAGAGAAGCGGGTTCGGGCTTCGAAGCCCGAACCCGCTCCTGCCTCCCGGCCCGTCCGCCACGGGCCGAGTCTCGGCACTACCGACTACTTGGAGATCTCGATCTTCCGGCCCTTGGCCTCCGCGGCCTTGGGCAAGCGGATCTCCAGCACTCCGTTCTTGAAGTGCGCCCTCGCTTCGTCGGCGCTCACGGCGCGCGGAAGCGAGAAGGAGCGACGGAAGGACCCGTAGGAACGCTCCCACAGGTGGTAGTTCCTCTCCTCTTCGCCCTCGGTGCGCTCCTCGATCTTCTCACCGCTGATGGTGAGAACGTCGTTCTCGAGATCGATCGACACCTGGTCCTCGGTGAGGCCGGGTAGCTCGGCAGTGAAGACGAGCTCGTCGGCCGTCTCGGAGACACTGACCGGCGGCGACCAGAGGGCACCCTCGCTACGACGCAGCGACGAGTCATCGAACAACCGAGCCAGCCGGTTGGAGACCTCGTCCAGCTCGTGCCAGGGGGAGTACGAGGCGTTGCGGAACGGGTACTTGACGATGGCCATTTCAGCCTCCGGATCTTTGGGTACTGAGTGATGTGTTGAGTGGGTTTGTCGCCCTTCCAGAGTGCAACGCGCGTGCCAGCGCGAGGAGGCGCCGAGTCTGCCAATGTGATCGCGTGCAACGGGTTGGCGGAGCGGCGCCTCTGTCATTCTGACCCGGCACGCCGGGGGAGGCTGCCGATCCGGCAAATCGGTCGAGATCCGCCGGCGGCGGAGCTACGACCGGGTCTTTCGAGCCAGTGTGGCGGCACCGAGAGCGGGATCCACGTCCCGCGTGACGAGCCGGAGCGGGAGGGGGGTGACGGCCCTCTCCATGGCCACTCTGAGCGACCCACCGGGCTGCAGGAGCCCTCCCCACAGCACGAGATCGGGGGCGCTCCCGCCCGATCCGCCGCGGCCGACGACGGCGGTCAGATGTTCGGTGAGCTCGGCGACCGCCCGGTCCATGATGTGGGCCGCGACGGCGTCACCCCTCCCGGCCGCCGCGGCGACGACCGGCACGAGCCCGGCCACCTGCGCCTTGCTCGCGGTGGCGGTCCAGGCCACGAGCTCGCCCGGCTCGGAGAGCCCGAGCTCCTCGAGCACGACCGCCTGCAGACGGGTCGCCTCCCCCCTGCCGTCCTCCGCGCGGGCCACCGAGCGCAGAGCCTCCAACCCGATCGAGAATCCGCTCCCCTCGTCTCCGAGGCGCTCTCCCCAGCCGCCGACGCGCTCGGTCTGCCCTTCGGCGTCGCGCGCCCACGCGATGGATCCGGTCCCGGCGATGAGCAGGACGCCCGGGCCGTCACCGAAGGCGTCCTGGAATGCGGCCTCCACGTCGGTCCCCACGATGACGTCCCTTGCGAGGCCCGCCCCTGCCAGCTCGTGCTCCACCGTGACCCGAGCCTCCCGGCTTCCGGCCCCCGCGAGGCCGGCCCACAGCGTGGCTGCAGGAAGCTCCGCACCGGCGACTTCCGCCGCGGAGCGAACCGTGTCGATGACCGCGCGCGCGGCCTGCGCGGGGGCGTCGACACGCACCACGCTTCCGCCACCTTCGGCCCGGCCGAGCTCCCGGCCCGCGCGGTCGACGACGACGGCCCGGGTGTGCGTGCCGCCTCCGTCCACGCCGATATAGAGCGTCAAGCGGTCTTCCGCGGAAACGCGAGGCCGATCAGCGAGCCCACGACGAGTGTGATCGTCGAGCCGACCAGAACGTACCAGGGCCAGGCGATGCGGTCCTGGATCAGCACCACCGTGCCGATGCCCACGACCATGCCGACGATGACGGCGCCCTGTCCCGGTCGCTTGGTGAAGACACCGAGCGCGAAGGCTCCGAGAAGGCCGCCATAAACGAGCGACGCGATGCCCAGGGCGACCTCCACCGCGGCGGCGCCCTGTCCGATCTGGATGAAGACGATGGCGCCGACGATCAGGAGGGCCGCCCAGACGAGCGTGATCCATTTCCCGGCACGCAGGATGCGGCCCTCGTCGTCCTGGGCACCGACCATGGGAGCCCAATAGTCGTAGGCGGTCGCGGACGCCAACGCGTTGATCGACGACGACAGGGACGACATCGCCGCCGCGAAGACGCCGGCGATGAGCAGGCCCGTCACGCCGACCGGCAGCTGCTCGATGATGAACAGCGGGAAGATCTCGTCCGACGACGCGAAGTCGCGACCACCGTAGAACGCCCACAGACCCAGCCCGACCAGGAGGAAGAGGGCGAACTGGAGCACGACGGCGATGCCGGATCCGACGAGGGCCTTCTGCGCGTCGCGTGGCTCCCGGCACGTGAGTAGCCGCTGCACGATGAGCTGGTCGGTGCCGTGCGAGGCCATCGTGAACACGGCTCCGCCGAGCACGCCCGCCCAGAGCGTGTAGGTGACCGTCAGGTCGAAGGACAGATCGATGACCTGCATCTTGCCCGCGGCACGGCCACTGGCGATGACCTCGCCCCAACCCCCGGGCACGAGAACCTGGATGGCGATGACCGCCGCGAGCGCGCCCAGCAGATAGAGGCCCATCTGGAGCGCGTCGACCCAGACCACGGCCTTGATGCCGCCGTAGTATGTGTAGATCAGGGTCAGCACGCCGATCACCACGACGGCGACCCACGTGGGCCAGCCGCTGATGAGCGCCAGCGGGATCGCCGTGAGCGCCAGGCGCACCGAGTCCGCGAGCAGGCGCGTCAACATGAAGATGCCCGATGTGAACCGTCGGGCGCCGAGCCCGAAGCGCGTCTCGAGGAGCGCGTATGCGG
>JASFUR010000065.1:0-11330 GCA_050050215.1 Gemmatimonadota bacterium | reverse complement strand
GGTGCTGATCCCGCGTCCTGAGACCGAGCGCCTCTGCGAGGTCGTGCTCGAATGGGCCGACGGTCGGGACGCGCTGGAGGCCCTCGACGTCGGCACCGGATCGGGAGCCATCGCGCTCTCGCTGCTGACCGAAGGACCGTTCTCGCGCTGCGTCGGTACCGATGTCTCCGCCGACGCACTGGAATTCGCGACCAGGAACAGGGAAGCCGCCGGCATGGCGTCGCGCCTCGAGCTCAGACGCGGTAGGCTCTTCGAGCCGGTGAAGGAAGGTGAGGCTTTCGACGTGGTGGTCTCGAACCCACCGTACGTTGCAGAGACGGAACGGGGGGGGCTTCAGGCCGAGGTGATCGACTTCGAGCCGGAGGAGGCGCTCTTCGCGGGCCCGGACGGGCTCGACGCCGTCCGCGACATCGTGCCGGGCACGGCCGAGGTGCTCCGTGAAGGGGGCCTGTTCGCGGTGGAGCTCGGGCACGGGCAGGCCGACGCGGTCGTCCAGCTCGTGGAGCGGGACGGCCGGTACCGTGACGTTCGCGTGCACGAGGACCTCGCCGGGAAACGGCGTATCGTGAGCGCGATCGGCGCACAGACGATGAAATCGTAGCTCAGGGGGAGACTGACGATGGCTGGGATATACGACATGGCTCGCGAGCTCGGAGGCGCCCTGGCGCACACCGACGAGTACCAGGCGCTCAAGCGCGCCATGGACGCCGCGGGTGACGACCGAGAGCTCACCGAGATCCGCAATCGGCTCGAGGGGCTCGAGGCTCAGATCGAAGCGTCGCTGAGGGCGGGTAAGGAGCCCGAAGACGACGTGAAGGAGCAGTACGGCGAAGCGACCCAGGAGCTGCAGGCGTTG
The DNA here is from genome assembly GCA_050050215.1 of Gemmatimonadota bacterium. Taxonomy (GTDB): domain Bacteria; phylum Gemmatimonadota; class Gemmatimonadetes; order Longimicrobiales; family Gaopeijiaceae; genus UBA2982. The sequence continues at coordinate 10,474 of JASFUR010000065.1, read as the reverse complement.
CCGGGCTATCAGAAGCTCGTGGCGGCTCAGGCGAACTTCGAGAAGGTGATGTACAAAGTGAACCAGACCGTGGCCGAGGGCATCGAAGCGGGTGCCCAGAGCCGCATCATCATCTCGTCCTGACCACGGCTCTCCCCTGGATCGGGACTCCACGCATCCATAAGAGGACAACGTGAAGCAGCCTGCAGAGATCAAGCCAGCCGAGGGCAAGCTCGGCGTCCTGCTCCCCGGATTCGGGGCTGTCGCCACGACGTTCGTCGCCGGGGTCGAGGCGGCGCGGCGCGGCCTGGCGAACCCCATCGGAAGCCTCACCCAGATGCAGACGATCCGTCTGGGCAAGCGCACGGAGGGCAAGGCTCCGCTCATCAAGGACTTCGTTCCTCTGGCGGACCTGAGCGACCTCGTCTTCGGGGCATGGGATCCGATCCCCGACGACGGCTACGCGAGCGCCGTGAACGCGGGTGTGCTCCACAAGGAGCAGCACCTCGATCCGATGAAGGACTTCCTGTCGGCCGTTCAGCCGATGCCGGCCGCCTTCGACACGAAGTACGTGAAGAAGCTCGACGGGCCGAACGTGAAGAAGGCGGCGAACAAGCGCGAGCTCGCCGAACAGCTTCGCGAGGACATCCGCAAGTTCAAGACGGACCACGGCTGTGACCGGCTTGTCATGGTGTGGTGCGGATCGACCGAGATCTACGTGCGGCCGAGCGCGGTGCACGAGTCGCTCGAGTCCTTCGAGAAGGGGATGGAGGAGAACCACCCCGACATCGCCCCGAGCCAGCTGTACGCGTACGCGGCGATCATGGAGGGCATCCCGTACGCGAACGGCGCCCCGAACCTGTCCGCCGACTTCGGCGCGCTGGAGACGGTGGCCAAGGAGCGTGGCGTCCCGATCGGTGGAAAGGACTTCAAGACCGGTCAGACGCTCATGAAGACGATCCTGGCCCCGGGCTTCAAGACCCGCATGCTCGGCCTGTCCGGGTGGTTCAGCACGAACATCCTCGGCAACCGGGACGGCGAGGTCCTCGACGACCCCGAGTCGTTCAAGACCAAGGAAGTCTCGAAGCTGGGCGTGCTCGAGCACATCCTGCAGCCGCAGACGTACCCGGAGCTGTACGGCGACATGTACCACAAGGTGCGGATCAACTACTACCCGCCGCGTGGGGACAACAAGGAGGGTTGGGACAACATCGACATCTTCGGCTGGATGGGTTACCCCATGCAGATCAAGGTCGACTTCCTGTGCCGGGACTCGATCCTGGCCGCGCCGATCGTGCTGGATCTCGCGCTCTTCCTCGACCTGGCGGGCCGCGCCGGCCTGGGCGGCATCCAGGAGTGGCTGTCGTTCTACTTCAAGTCGCCGCAGACCGCACCGGGCCTCTATCCGGAGCACGACATCTTCATTCAGCACATGAAGCTGAAGAACACCCTGCGGTGGCTGATGGGCGAGGACACGCTCACGCACCTCGGTGTGGAGTACTACGCGGAATGACGGGGGCCCCGCGGGCTGAGCGTCGCGACCGCCAGGTCCGCGGAGGCTGATCGGATGTCGGGCCACTTCATCGTGCTCGAAGGGATCGACGGGGTCGGGAAGACCACCCAGGTCGCGCTGCTCGCTGAGTGGCTCGAAGCCCTGGACGTCCCGTACCTCCTGGTTCGTGAGCCGGGCGGAACCCCGCTCGGCGAAGCGATCAGGGAGCTCGTCCTGGGCCGCCCCGAGCTCGACGTGGGTGCGCGCTCCGAGCTGTTGCTGCTGCTCGCCGCGAGGGCGGCGCTGGTGCGGGACGTGGTCGGGCCCGCGCTCGAGGAGGGCCGGACGGTCATCGGCGATCGGTTCGCGTTGTCGACGCTGGCGTACCAGGGGTACGGCCGGGGGCTCGACGTAGACCAGGTGCGGCGGGCGGACGACGTCGCGACGGACGGGTTGCGACCGGACCTGTACGTGCTTTTGGACCTGCCGCTGGGCACCTCGCTCGAACGGCAGGGAGCGGGCGGCAACGCGCCCGACCGGATCGAACGGGAAGGCGAAGCCTTCCGGGTCGCCGTCCGGGACGGGTATCTTGCGTTGGCGGAATCGGAGCCCGGAGTCGAAGTGGTCGACGCCGACGGCTCGCCATCCGAGGTGCACCAGCGGGTGCGCGACCTCCTCGTGGCACGGTTTCCGCAGACGTTCATGCGGCTTCAGCCGGACGTGGGATGACAGGCGAAGGACGAGGCTCGGAGAGGCGACGGAGCATGGCGGCACCGGCCGTCGTGATTCTGCTGTCCGCCGTCGCCGGCGCGTGGCTGCTCCAGCACGGTATCGATCGGTCGGACAACATGTACGTCCGCGTTCGGGTGCTACAGGAGGTCATGAATCGCGTCGAGACGTCCTTCGTCGAGGAGGTCGACGGCGAGACGCTCACGAACTCCGCGATCGACGGCATCATCCGTGAGCTCGGCGACCCGCACACGTCGTTCATTCACGCGTCCGACTACGAGAACCTCCGCATTCGCACCGAGGGTGAGTACGGCGGCGTGGGTCTCGAGGTGACCGACGGGGACGGTTACGTGACCGTGGTGAGCGCGATTCCCGGCGGACCGAGCGAGCGCGTCGGGATCCGGGCGGGCGACAGGTTCTTCGAGATCGACGGTGTCGCCGCGGACACGATGCTCACGGACGAGGCGGTAGCGCTGCTCCGCGGCGAGCCGGGCAGCGAGGTCAACGTGAAGATGCTGCGTCCCGGCGTCGACTCGCCCATGGACTTCACCATAGAGCGTGAGGTCATCCGGCTGGCGGCCGTTCCATTCCACCTGATGCTGGACGGCGATATCGGATACGTCCCGCTTCGTGCGGTGCAGGAGACCTCGTCGGACGAGATCAGCACGGCCCTCGACTCGCTACGCGACGAGGGCATGAAGGGCCTCGTGTTCGACCTCCGTCGCAACCCGGGTGGCCTTTTGGACGAGGGGATCGCCGTCAGCGACCTCTTCCTCGAGCCCGGTCAGACGATCGTCGAGACGCGGGGCAGGGCGCCCGGTCAGAACGGGACCTTCGACGCCTCGCGGCCGGACCGGTATCCCGGGCTGCCGGTCGTGGTGCTCGTCGACGGTGCGAGCGCCTCCGCCGCGGAGATCATCGCCGGGGCGCTCCAGGACTACGACCGGGCCGTGGTGGTCGGCGAGACGACCTACGGAAAGGGGTCGGTACAGAGCCTCTATCCTCTGACGAGCGGGGACGTCCTGCGCCTCACGACCGCCAAGTGGTATACGCCACTGGGACGCTCGATCCACCTGGATCGTAGCGAGCACCCGGAGGTGTCGCCCGACTCGACGCCGCTGCTCGCGATCTCCGGTCAGGCCGTACAGCGCCCGACGTTTTCAGGGCGGCCCGAGTACACGACTCCGGCCGGACGCACGGTATTCGGTGGCGGAGGGATCCCGCCGGACCTGTTCGTGGCGCCCGAGACGCTCTCCGAGGCCGAGGTTCGAGGAGCACAGCATCTCTTCCTGAGTGCGGGCACGTTTTCGCAGGCCATCTTCAACGGTGCCGTATCGTTCCTGCAGGAGCATCCGGACCTCCAGCCCGGCTTCACGCTGACGGACGGGGACCTGGACGCGTTCTTCAGCGAGCTCACGGAACACGATCCGGACGTCAGCCGCAGCGATTTCGACGCCGCGGCGCGGTACGTGCGGTACCATCTGGAGCGGGAGATCGCGCTGCAGGAATGGGGCGAGGCAGGGCAGTTCCAGCAGTCGCAGCGGTACGACCGGCAGCTGGCGCGGGCGCTCGACCTGCTCCACGACGCCGCGAGTCCGGACGAGCTGATCGAAGCCGTGGAGAGGGCCGACTCGGACGCGACCTGAGGTCGTGCGCTCCGGCTGTGTCCCGCCGGGCCATGTCCGAGTCCCGAGGCGCAGCTTCCTTTATGACCATGCCACGTCCATTCCATCCACTCCGACCACTGGGGCGCTGACCGTGTTCGTCGATCGAGCCGTGATCGAGGTCCGGGGCGGTCCGGGCGGAGCGGGCGCCGAAGCCTTCCGTCGTGAGAAGGGCGTTCCCCGCGGCGGCCCCGCGGGCGGTGACGGCGGGAACGGGGGGAACGTCGTGCTCGAGGCCGATCCTCAGCTCGGCACCCTCCTGGACTTCAGCTACCAGCGTCACTACCAGGCGGAGCGCGGCTACCACGGCGAGGGGAGCAACAAGACGGGCCGGTCCGGTGAGGACCTCGTTCTGAGGGTGCCTCTCGGGACCGCGGCATACGACGAGGACACCGACGAGCTCCTGGGCGAGTTGCTCGACGAGGGCGAGCGCCTGGTCGTGGCCGAGGGCGGACGTGGAGGTCGCGGGAACGCCCGCTTCAAGAGCTCGACCCATCAGGCGCCGCGGCACTGGGAGTCGGGCGAGGAGGGCACCGAGCGCAGGATCCGACTCGAGCTGAAGCTCATCGCGGACGTGGGTGTGGTGGGTGAGCCCAATGCGGGGAAGTCGACGTTCCTCGCGGCGGTCACCGCAGCGAGACCCCGGGTGGCGGACTACCCGTTCACCACGCTCGAGCCGAACCTCGGTGTGGTGAAGCTCAGCGACTTCCGCTCGTTCGTCATCGCCGACATCCCCGGAATCATCGAGGGCGCGCACGAGGGAAAGGGGCTCGGGCATCAGTTCCTGAGACACATCGAGAGGACCCGTGTCCTGCTGTTCGTGATCCCCGTCGATTCGGAGGATCCCCAGTCGGAGCTGGACCTGTTGCGGGACGAGCTCGCCGCGTACTCGGAGGAGCTCTCGCGGCTCCCGTTCCTGATCGGGATCTCCAAGACCGATCTGCTGCCACCGGACGAGTCGTTGCCCGCCGTGACTGCGGAGGCCGCGCTGGCGGTTCGTGGATTCTCCTCGGCGACCGGCAAGGGTGTCGACGAGCTTCTCGAGCTGCTCTGGACCATGAGCCGCAAGGCGGAGGAATCGGAGGACGAGGCGGCCGAGGAAGAGGAGTGGTGGACGCCTTGAACGTTGGCGGCGCCGCGGATCGGGACGAGGTCCTGGCGCTGCTGGTCTTGGACGGCGCGCCCGGAGTGGGCCTGGTCGGACTCCGCGCCCTCGTCGATCGGTTCGGATCCGCGGCGGACGCCCTGAGGCAGCCCGCGACTGCGTGTCGGGAGGTGTGCCGCCGGTACGTGGCGCCTCGTGCCGACGACTGGCGCGCCGCCGCCGAGGCGCTCGACCACGCCGCCCGCCTCGGCATGGAGGTGGTGACCTGGTCCGATCTCCGGTACCCGGACGCGCTGCTGAACCTGCACGACCCGCCACCCATTCTCTTCCTGCGGGGCCGTGTGGAGCTGCTGGAAGGGCCGTCGATCACGGTCGTGGGGTCGCGCCGAGCGACCAGTCGGTCGAGAGACGTGGCCGAGCGGCTCGGAGGGGCGCTGGCCCGGGCAGGCGTGTGCGTCGTGAGTGGGATGGCCCTGGGAATCGACGGTGCCGCCCACGCGGGCGCCCTGGAAGCGGACGGCGACACCGTGGCGGTGCTGGGCCGCGGCGCGGACGAGGCGTATCCCCGGTCGCACCGCCGGCTGTTCAGGAGCATCCTGGAGGCCGGTCTCGTCGTGTCCGAGTTCGCCCCGGGCACACCGCCGCTGACGCACCACTTTCCCCGCCGGAACCGCATCCTGGCGGGGCTCGCCGAGGCCGTGGTCGTCGTGGAAGCGGGCGCCAGGAGCGGCGCGCTCATCACGGTCGATCACGCGCTGGACCTCGGCCTCGAGGTCTGGGCGGTCCCCGGGCCGATCGATCTGAAGGCCTGTGCGGGCAGCAACCGCCTGCTCGCGGACGGGGCGCGTCCGCTCCTGGGCATCCGGGAGTTCGTGACCGAGGTCTCGGGAGAGGACGTGAGCCCGCCGCGGCGGCCCGAAGGGAAGGAGGGGCGTGTGCTCACGGCCCTCGAAGCCATGCCGCTGAACGTGGACGAGCTGACAGAGCGCCTCGAGATGCCTGCGGCCGAGGTGCTGACGCTCCTGACTCGGCTAGAGCTGGCCGGCGTGGTGCGCAGGATGCCCGGAATGCGCTTCGGAGCGGCCGCGTGACGGGGGAGATCCGGCACGTGTACGTACACGCGCCGTTCTGCGTGCGACGCTGCGTCTACTGCGACTTCGCGGTGACCGTGGATCCCGAGGGGGACGCGGCGACCTGGGGCGCTGCGCTCGCGAACGAGCTCCAGCAGGTCGAGCGGGATGAGGACTTCGCTCCCGCTGCATCCCTGGCCACCCTCTACGTGGGAGGCGGGACGCCGTCGCTGCTGGGGCCCGGCGCGATGGACACGCTCGCGGACGTTCTGGGCCGCGACCGGCTCGACGATCCGGCGCTGGAATGGACCGCGGAAGCGAACCCCGAGAGCTTCACGCCAGAACTGGCCGAGCGCTGGCTCGCCACGGGGGTGAACCGGGTCAGCCTGGGCGTTCAGAGCTTCCACGAGCCGACGCTCAGGTGGATGGGCCGCCTGCACGGAGCCCCGGGTGCGGAGCAAGCCGTCGCCACGGCGAAGTCGGCCGGCTTCGAGAACATCAGCATCGACCTCATCTTCGGCCTCCCCGAGTCCGTCGGCCGTTCCTGGCCCGACGACCTGGAGCGCGCCCTGGAGCAGGAGGTGCCCCACGTGAGCCTCTACGGGCTGAGCGTCGAAGCGGGCACCCCGCTGGGGCGGGCCGTCGCCGAGGGCCGGGAGCCGCCCGTCGACGACGAGCGCTACCGCGAGGAGTTCCTCCTCGCCGCCGAGCGCCTGACCGCCGCGGGCTATGTCCACTACGAGGTCTCGAACTTCGCTCGCGAAGGTCTGGCGTCCCGGCACAACAGCGCCTATTGGGATGGCCGCCCCTACCTCGGCCTGGGAAACGGCGCCCACAGCTACCGCCACCCCGTACGCCGCTGGAACACGCGCGACTGGCCCACCTACCGTGGGCGGTTGCTCGGGAGCGAGCCCGCCGAGGAGGGCCGGGAAGTACTCACCGAAGAGGCCACCGCCCTGGAGCACGTCTGGCTGGCTCTTCGTACCAGCGAAGGCCTCTCCACGAAGGGTCTGACCGCCGCCGCGCTGGAGCTCGCCCGAAGCTGGGAGACGGAAGGTTTCGCGACCGTCACCGAGGACCGCGTCCGTCTCACCGCCCTCGGCTGGCTCGAGCTCGACCGCCTGACCGTGGATCTCGACTCGGTGGGCGGATAGACGGTGCGGTGGGCGCGGCGCGGTGCTCAGTTCGGGGGGCGCTCGGTGCTTCGACGGGGTGGCTCTCCGTCGTTTGAGCCACCGTCCCGCGGTTCCGGCCCGCACGGACGATCACCGCGTCCGGGTTGACCCGCCACAACCCGGCTTTCGATCTTCGAGCATGGACGAGAAGGAACCCCCGGACATTGTCGGAAAGGAGCTCACCGACCGCGAGCGCCAAGTGCTCGAGGCCGTCGTGCGCACGTACGTCGACACCGCGGAGCCCGCGGGGAGCCGTACCGTGTCCCGTGGCTTCGACCTGGGCGTGAGCGCCGCGACCGTTCGGAACACGATGAGCGACCTGGAGGAGAAGGGCTATCTCTTCCATCCGCACACGTCCGCCGGCCGCGTCCCCACCGATCAGGCCTACCGCTTCTACGTCGACCGTCTCATGGAGCCGCTCGCCCCGTCCTCCGCCGACCTGGCGAGCTTGGAGCGCGAGCTGGGTCAGACGGGCACCTCCGCGGTCGAGCGGCTGGTGTTGCAGGCCACCCGTGCTCTGAGCTTGATCTCGAACGAGCTCGGCGTCGCGCTCGCTCCGAGCGTCGGGGACGCCGTCCTGGAGAAGCTCGAGCTGATCCAGGTTTCGACGAACAAAGTGCTGCTCGTGGCCACCATCCGTGGCGGCGTGGTCCGCACGGTCTACGTCGACCTCCCGATCGAGGTCCCCCAGGAGACCCTGGTGACCGTCACGCTGGCGCTCAACGAGCGGCTGGCGGGCTTGAGCCTCGAGGAGATTCGACGCACCCTGTCCGAGCGTCTTCGCGACAGCATCGCGGACGAGGCGGCCAAGGATCTCATCAACATCTTCGTGCAATCCGGCGCGGAGCTATTCGACCTGAGGCAGCTCGACGCCGCACATCTGCATCTGGGACCGGCCAGCGTGCTGGCCGCGCAGCCGGAGTTCGAGTCCGGTCAGCGCATGAAGGAGCTCATCGACTTGACCGAGCAGCGTGACCTGCTCGCCACGGCGGTCGGCTCGAGGGACCACGCCGGGCACCTCAAGATCACGATCGGCACGGAGAACGACGTCACGGCGCTCACGGACTTCACACTCGTCACGGCCGAATACAGCGTGGCCGGTCTCAAGGGCGTCATCGGCGTCATCGGGCCGACGCGCATGCCGTACGAGAAGATCGTGACGATCGTCGACTACACTTCCTCTCTGGTTACCAGAGTCCTCGAATCCTGAAGGTCGGCAGGGTCCGCGTCTGCGCGGGCCTGTCGGGCGATGCGAGCATCTAGATGGCAGACTACTACAAGCTTCTCGGCGTCTCACGCGAGGCGGATACCGAGGAGATCAAGAAGGCCTACCGCAAGCTCGCCCTGAAGTATCATCCCGACCGCAACCAGGGATCGAAGGAGGCCGAAGAGCGCTTCAAGGAGGTCACCGAGGCGTATGAAATCCTGCGTGACTCCGAGAAGCGCGCGATGTACGACCGTTACGGGGAGCAGGGACTCCGCAGTGGTGGGGCCGGCCCGGCAGGCTTCGACTTCGGGGACGCGATCGAGATCTTCATGAGGGACTTCGGAGGCTTCCAGGGCCTCGAAGACCTGTTCGGAATGCGCGGCGCGCGCGGGCAGCGAGGCGCGAGCCGCAAGGGTCAGACGGTGCGGCTCCGGCTGTCGCTGACGCTTGCCGAGGTCGCGACCGGCGTCACCAAGAAGGTGCGCGTGGCGTTACTCGACAACTGTCCGGACTGCGACGGGAGTGGGGCGGAGCCCGGTTCGTCTCCGGTGCCCTGCCCGATCTGCGGGGGCTCCGGTGAGGAGCGGCACGTCCAGCGCTCCGTCTTCGGTCAGTTCGTGAGCGTTCAGCCCTGCTCGAAGTGCGGTGGAGAGGGCCGGATCGTCGAGAAGCCCTGCGGAACGTGCTCGGGGGAGGGACGACTCCGATCGGAGAAGGAGATCGAGGTCGAAGTGCCCGCGGGCGTCACGTCCGAGAACTTCCTCACGCTCCGGGGGCAGGGAAGCGTCGGCCCCCGCTCGGGGCCGCGCGGCGACCTCATCATCATGCTGGACGTCCAGGACGACGAGCGCTTCGTCAGACAGGGCTCGGATCTCCTGCACGACCTCCCCGTCACCTTCACGCAGGCGGCGCTCGGAGCCGAGCTCAACGTGCCCACCATCGAGGGCACGGCGAGGGTGACGGTCCCGGCGGGCATCCAGAGCGGGGAGATCCTACGGCTGCGCGGACTCGGACTGCCGGAGCTGAATGGTGCGATCCGGGGAGATCAGCTCGTGCGCGTGATCGTCTGGACCCCGGACGAGCTCACGCCCGACCAGGAGCGTTTGCTCGAGGAGCTTCGTGAGGTCGAGACCGCGGCCCCGGAGAAGATCAGCAAGCGTGCCCACAAGGGCTTCTGGTCGAAGGTCAAGGAAGCCTTCACCGGCGGATGAGCTCGGAGGGGCGGCGCTGGCTGGAGGTCGGCGTCCGGGCTCCCGGGGACGACGAGCGGGCCGCCCTTCTCGTGGACGGCCTGATGGCGCTGGGTGGGCGTGCGGCCGAGGAGCGGGACGGATGGTACGTGACCCATCTCGAGTCTCCCGCCGACGTGGCGTCCTTCGAGACCGAGGCACGGCAACTCCTGACCTCGATGACCGGCGTCGAGGATCTGGAGCTGCGCACGAGCTGGCGTGAGCATCAGGACTGGGCCGAGACGTGGAAGAGAGGCCTCGGCTTTCGACGCATCACCGAGCGGATCGCCGTGCGCCCCTCATGGGTTCCGGAGCCCGGGGATGCACCCCCGATCGTCATGGTTGTGGATCCGGGGATGGCGTTCGGGACCGCCGAGCATGGAACGACCAGGGGATGCTTGCGGCTGTTGGACCGCGTAGCCGAGCCGGGCCAGCGGATCCTGGACGTCGGCGCCGGCTCGGGCGTGCTGGCCATCGCGGCCTCCCTTCTGGGCGCCGCCGAGGTCGTAGCGATCGAAGCCGACGCTCTGGCGTGCGAGGCACTGGCGGAGAACCTGGAGCTGAACGGCGTCGGCGACAGGGTCCGCTGGGTCGAGGCGCTGGTGGATGCGGACGAGCTCGAGGGGTACGGACCCGCCGACGGGATCGTGGCGAACATCGAGAGCGGCACGCTGGCCAGGCTTCTGCCCGGACTCGCGGCCGCCTCCGCTCCGAACGCCTGGCTGATCCTCTCGGGGATCCTCGTGGAGGAATGGCCCGAGCTGCGCCGCCAGGCCGAGGAAGCGGGCTTCGACTTCCGGGCCCTCGACGAGGACGGCGAGTGG
>JASFUR010000064.1:0-11333 GCA_050050215.1 Gemmatimonadota bacterium | reverse complement strand
CTGTTCCACCTGGTGTCGCGCAACCGACGACGCTGGGGCGGCTACGTCGTCCACGTCGGCATCGTCATGATCTTCATGGCGTTCGCCGGCGCGGCGTACAACGTGGACGAACGCTTCCACGTCGAGCCCGGCGACGTGGTCGAGGTCGCGTCGCCGCTCGGACATACGTACGGACTGACGTACGAGGGTCTGTCCGTCGCCTTGCAGCGTGGGTTGCGGAACCTGGATTGGCAGGCCATCGCGACCGTCTCGGTGGCCAAGGACGGTGAGCCGGTCGGCGTCCTGACCCCCGAGAAGCGCCAGTATACGACACAGGATCCGGGCCAGCCCCCCATGACGGAAGTGGGGATCCGTTCCACATTCCTCGAGGATCTGTACCTGATCCTCTCGGCGATCGACGACACCGGAGGGGCGGTCAGGGGTGACTCGAACGCGCAGGGGATCGATCTTCAGGTCCTGGTCAAGCCCCTCGTGAACTGGATCTGGATCGGGTGTCTGATACTGGTGGGTGGAACGGTCATCGCGCTCTGGCCGAGCGTGGATGCCAAGCGCGTCGAGGCGGAGACGACCAAGGATGCGTCGTCCGAAGCCACAGCGGCGGGGGCCGCGGGCTGAGACCACCACATCGGGAGATCCCGTGACGCTCTACGTGGGCGTGGCGCTCGTCACCGCGGCGGTCCTCCTCTTCATCCTCCAGCCGGTGGTGAAGGGTTTGCACGCATCCCTCGAGCGCGACGAGGACGAGCTCACCGAGACCGAAGCGCGCAAGCGCATCGCGCTCCTCGCCCTGCGCGACGTGGAGTACGACTACCTGGCCGGCAAGCTCGACGAAGAGGACTACAGATCTCTCAAGGCCGAGCTGACTGCCGAGGCGATGGCCGCGCTGGAAGCCGACGAGGCAGCCCGCGAGGAGGGTGGTCGGGCCGTCGGGGACAGCGACATCGAGGCCGAGATCGCGCGCATCCGCGCCGGGCTCAAGAACGGGGTCGTCTGCGGGGAGTGCGGCTTCTCGAACGACGAGGGGAGTCGCTTTTGCTCCTCGTGCGGGCACGCCCTCGCCGACCAGACCGTAGGGTAGCCGGTCCGTGGAGCTGGCCATCGAGGCTCCGCCCGAGGTGAACGCCGCGGACAGCGTCATCAGTGCCGTCGGGCTGGTCCGCGAGTACGGACCGGTCGTCGCCGTCGATGGTATCGATCTCTCGCTCGGTGAGGGCGAGTTCCTGTCGATCTTCGGGCCCAACGGGGCGGGGAAGTCCTCGCTGCTGGGCATGCTCGCCGGGGCGCTCAGGCCCACACAGGGCACGGTGAGCATACGCGACGAGCCGCTCGACTTCTCGGTCGAGGACTGGCGCGCCAAGATCGGAGTGCTCTCCCACAAGGGCTTCCTGTACGCCCACCTGACCGCCGAGGAGAATCTCCGTTTCTACGGGAAGCTCTTCGGCCTGGACGACCTGGACGAACGCGTTCCCGAGCGGCTGGCCCGGGTGGGGCTCACGGACCGAGCGAAGTTCGAGGCCCGCCAGCTCTCACACGGCATGCGCCAGCGGCTGTCGCTCGCGCGGGCGCTGCTGCACGATCCGGACGTGGTGCTGCTGGACGAGCCGTACACCGGCCTCGACCCCTCCGCCTCCACGGTCCTGCGGGACGTCCTGCGGGACCTGCGTGACGGACGACGAACGGTCGTCATGGTGACGCACAACCTGGGCGAGGGGCTCCAGCTCGCGACGCGGGTGGCGATCCAGGTCGCGGGCCGCATCGCCTGGCAAGGAGCGACGGAGGACATCGAGCGGGAGCGCTTCGAGATGTTCTACCACGACGTGGTGGAGGGACGGGTATGAGCGTCTACCTCAGCCAGATTCGCGCCATCGTCTGGAAGGATCTCTTGCTCGAATTCCGAACCCGGGAGCGTATCGCGGCCATGGCGGCGTTCGCGGTGCTCGCCGGTGTCCTCTTCAACTACTCGCTCGACACGACCCGTGTCGCGCCTCAGGACGTGGCCGCGGGGCTCATCTGGATGACGATCGTCTTTGGTGGCCTGCTTGGCGTAGGGCGGACCTTCCATCTGGAGGCGCAGGACGGCGCCATGCAGGGGGTTCTCACGTCGCCCACTCCCAAGGACGCCGTATATCTGGGCAAGGCCTTCGCGAACTTCGCGCTTCTGTTCCCGGTGGCCCTCCTCGTGCTGATGGTCTTCACACTGTTCTTCGGCCTCGAGCTGGGGTCGAGCCCCCTGGTGCTGATCCTGGCGGTCGGGCTGGGCGCGCTCGGCTTCGTGGCCCTCGCCACGCTCTTTGCCGCGGTGTCCTCGGGGACCCACATGGGAGAGACCCTGTTGCCGATCTTGGTCTTTCCTCTTCTCGTACCCATGGTGATCTACGGAGTCGGCGCGACGGGCCGTTTGCTGGTGGGCCGGCCCTTCGCCGAGGTCGCCGGAAACATTCGAATGCTCGGCGCCTTCGCCCTGCTCGCGTTGGCCGCTGGCGCCGTGTTCTTTCGATTCGTCGTGGAGGATTGATGTCTGACGTTGAGAAGCGGGGGACCGGGACGGCGGGGATGGTTCTCGCCGTGATCGGACTTCTGGGAGTCATGCTCGTCTACGGGCTCTCGTTCTTCTGGGTCTCCACCGAGGCGAGCCAGGGGGTCGTGCAGCGCATCTTCTACGTGCACGTCCCGTCGGCCTGGACCGCGTTCCTCGCCTTCGGAATCTCGGCCCTGACGAGCGCGCTCTACCTGTGGCTGCGGGACGAGCGCTTCGATCGCGCGGCCGTCTCGGCGGCCGAGGGCGGAATGGTCTTCGCGACCGTGATGCTCACCACGGGGCCGCTCTGGGGACGCATCGCCTGGGGCACCTACTGGACCTGGGAGCCGAGGCTGACGCTCACGCTCCTGCTCTGGTTCATCTTCCTGGGCTACTTCATGGTCCGCAGCTCCACGGAGAATCCGGAGAAGGGGAAGCGCTTCGCGGCGGTCGTCGCGATCGTGGGTGCGCTGGACATCCCGTTCATCCACGTGAGCGTGCTCTGGTTCCGCTCGCTCCACCCGCAGCCGGTGGTGATGCGTCCCGAGGACGGGCCCGCGTTGCCGGGAGACATGCTCACCACGCTCCTCACGAGCCTGGCTGCCTTCACCATTCTCTTCCTCGGGCTCTTCATGCTGCGCTATCACCTCGAGGGCCTTCGCAGAGAACTCGACGTGCGCGCCCGCAACAGGGCCGCGCCTGAACCGACGATTCCATGAATAAGATCAAGAAGGTGCCGTCCGCGCTTCTCACGCTGGTGCTCCTCGTCTCCACGGCGGGGGTCCTGGCGGCACAGGAGATGCCGGGCACCGGGCTCGGCAGTCAGAGCTTGAGGCCCTACTGGCACGTGTTCATCGCGTACACGATCGCGATCGTGATGGTACTCGGATGGGTGATCTCGATCGGTCGGCGCCTCAAGGACGTCGAGGAGCGGCTGCGCAAATAGCCTCCCTGGAGACGTCCCTCCCGTCGGCGATGGGTCGCTTTCGCGGCGCCGGGTCGGCCATGGTGCTGTGCGCCGCTGCGGGGCTGTGGGCTCCGGCGGTGGCCCAGCAGACACCGTCGATGCCGAGCACGCTCCGTTACGGCTCGGGACTCCTCGACATCCCCGTGTCGAGCGTGCTGTCCCATCTGGAGGTGCAGGGAACCCTCTCGGGGTTCTTCGTCGGCCTCGACCGGCGGATCCAGGTGGACGCCTCGGGCGCGCCGACGGGCTACGGGCCTGCCGTCGACGAATTCTACTCCGATGGCTCTCTCGCGGTCGGCCTCTTCGATCGCATCGAGACCGGGCTGTCCTTCCAGCAGTTCGGCGGCGACTCCGACGGGGGTGACATCTGGGGCCTGTTCGGCCGGGTCCGGATCTGGGAGCCGATAGACCAGGGGGTCGGGCTGGCCGCAGGAGCGCGCTACGTCACCAGCCCGGACTTCGGCGACGGTCGGAGTTACGAACCGGGTCGGTTGGGCTTCGCGGACGATCGGTTCACTGACGAACTGATCGGGGGCAGCAACCTGACCATGTACGGGGTAGCCACCGCCTACGTTCGCGGCTTCGACGCCGGGGGGCGAATCCCGAAGAACGACATGACGTTCACGCTGGGCTACGGGGGCGGGATGTTCCGGGAAGGCGGTCGGCTCGGCTTCTACGGACCCGGCCATGCCAATGGATGGTTCTACGGCACCTCGGTGCATCTCGAGACGAGCGAGCGCTCGGTGGTCAGCCTCATGGCCGAGCACAACGGCTTCGACGTGAACGTCGGAGTGCAGCTGGACTGGGATGGCCTGCGCGTCGGGGCGCACTGGCTGGCCTCCAACCATGGCGCCCCGAGTGGCGGATACGCCTCCGAGTACCGCAAGCCCAAGCTCGGCCTGCTGGCCTCCATCCGGATCTGCCCGACCCGGAGCGGGCTGCGGTGCCGACCGCACCTGATGCGTCGCACGGAGCCGGACACGATCTACATCCCGCCGCCGCCGCCGGACACGGTCGTCATCAACGCCGGCCCGCCGCCGGCGCCGGAAGGGGAGCCGATCACCCTGTGTCTGTCCACGGGACGCAACGTGGAGGTGACGGTGAACGCCGCGGGGGACACGCTCGTGGCGCCGGGCGTCACGGTGGAATCGCTGAGGCCGACGCTGGAATTCTCGGGCGATTACGCCGGCGGCGCGTTCTGGTACGAGGACGGCGACCCGATCATCTTCGAGACCCGCAGGTACGGGCGCTCACAGGACGAATTCCCGATCGACTGCAACCAGATCCTGCGTGTCGGCGTGTACGAGGGGGTTCCCGTGTACGCGGACCGGGCGGCGGAGCGTCCGCTCTCGGTGATCTTCATCCCGGCGCGGCCGGGAGTGTGGCGACGGTACGAACGCGGGCTCCCCTAACGGGTCTCCGCGAAAGGGGGCAGGAGTCAGCGGCCCCCGGATCCGTTCCCGTTTGCGTGGTCACGGGCGATCCTCTGCTCCATCACGCGGTTGCTGGCGTTCAGGACGGCTTTCACCGCCGCGTTGGCCAGGTCGTCCTCGGACTCGCAGGGAGCGGCTCCGAGCAGTTTGAGCCTCTCGTCACCCGAGGTCCCATTGATCCGGGTCACCACGACCCACCCGTCGAAGGCGCGAACGGCCTTCACGCCGACGACCTCCAAGCGGATCCCGTCCCGCTCGGCGGACCGGGTGGAGGCCAGCGTCGCGCTCAGCGCAGCCTGGGATGCGGCCTTGAGAACGCCCTGGGGCGTCTCGAGGCATTGGACCGATCCCACATACGTCTCACCGCCCCACTCCAGCTTCACGGAAACCATTCCCGAGCCGTCGGGCGTGATCTCGTGATCGAGACCGTCGAAACGTAGGCGGGAGCGAACGTTGCTTGGCGTATTCATTCGTTCCCGAGCCTTGGCCTGGGGGGACATTTCAAACCTGAATTCTCCCGGGTGTCAGTCGCAAGGATAACGACGCGCGGGACTGCATGATCCGTACCGACTCCGACTGTCGTCGGGCCAACATTGGTCCGGTCCGGTCATTCCAACGTCCCATGGGCCCGGATAGCTTGCCTCGTACGTTTCGGAGGCGGAAGAGAGCACTTTCGCTTTCTCTTCGGGTCCTGTAGTTTGGGTCCGATACTGACTACGGAGGTGAGATGGCGACGGCGCAGATGAGCGATGAGAAGAAGGCGGAGCAGAAGCAGAAGGCCCTCGACACGGCACTCACCCAGATCGAGCGCTCCTATGGGAAGGGCGCGATCATGCGGATGGGCGAGGACGGGGCGATGGTGGCCGTCGCCGCGATCCCCACGGGTGCGATCAACCTCGACGCCGCCATCGGGATCGGCGGCATTCCGCGGGGTCGCATCAGCGAGATCTACGGTCCCGAGTCGTCCGGAAAGACGACGGTCTGTCTCCACGTGATCGCCAATGCGCAGAAGGCCGGTGGGATCGCGGCATTCATCGACGCGGAGCACGCGCTGGATGTGGCATATGCCCGCAAGCTCGGAGTGGACGTCGACAACCTTCTCGTGTCGCAGCCCGATACGGGTGAGCAGGCGCTCGAGATCGCCGAGGTGCTCATCCGGAGCAACGCAATCGACGTAGTCGTCATCGACTCGGTCGCCGCGCTGGTGCCTCGCGCCGAGATCGAAGGCGAAATGGGCGATTCCCACGTCGGCCTGCAGGCGCGCCTGATGAGCCAGGCCCTCCGCAAGCTGACCGGCGCCGTAAACCGGTCGCACACGTCGGTCGTCTTCACGAACCAGATCCGCGAGAAGGTCGGCGTCATGTTCGGGAGCCCCGAGACCACGTCCGGTGGTCGGGCGTTGAAGTTCTATGCCTCCGTGCGCCTCGACATCCGCCGGATCGGCGCGATCAAGGACGGACAGGACGTGACCGGGAACCGGACCCGGGTGAAGGTCGTCAAGAACAAGTGCGCGCCGCCCTTCCGGCAGGCCGAGTTCGATATCCAATACGCTGAAGGGATCAGCCATACGAGTCTTCTCGTCGATCTGGGCGTCGAGCACGACATCGTCGACAAGTCGGGCTCCTGGTACTCCTATGGCGATCTTCGACTCGGGCAGGGCAAGGAGAACTCCAGGCAGTTCCTGGTCGAGAACCCGGACATCGCGAACGAGATCGAGGAGCGGCTTCGTGCCACACTGGGTCTCGGCACGCCGTCCGCCGACCCGGACGACGACCGGGGCGATGATGCGGTAGACGATTCGGACGACGAAGAAGCCCAGGACGACTGAGGCCGTCGGGGCTTCCGGCCCCGATACGGTCGTGCATGGGGTCGGGGGGCCGTGGACCGGGGGGTCCGCGGCCTTCTGCGTCGGTGAATGACGGTCCGCCGGATGGACCGGCGTCGGTCGGACTCGGCTGAGAAGGGGGGTCCCCGCCGGCTTTCCGCCGGTTATTCTTACGATTCGTCCCTGGATTCAGATACTTCCGCCCGCGTCCATGAAGACCGTCGAAATCCGCCAGCAGTTCCTGGACTTCTTCGAGGAGCACGGACATACCGTGCTGCCCAGCTCGTCGCTCGTGCCGGCGGACGACCCTACGCTGCTGTTCACCAACGCAGGTATGGTCCAGTTCAAGCGCGTCTTCCTGGGGGAGAAGGACATCGGGACGAATCGGGCCGCCACGTCCCAGAAGTGCGTCCGTGCAGGTGGGAAGCACAACGACCTGGAGGAGGTCGGTCGGACGGCCCGGCATCTCACGTTCTTCGAGATGCTCGGCAACTTCTCGTTCGGCGACTACTTCAAGAAGGATGCGATCCGCTTCGCGTGGGATCTGGTAACCGGCCGGTACGGACTCGATCCGGAGCGCATCTTCGCGACGGTGCACCACAGCGACGACGAGGCTGCGGAGCTGTGGGCGGACGACGTGGGCATTCCGACCGAACGGCTCTTTCGCCTCGGTGACAAGGACAACTTCTGGCAGATGGCCGACACCGGGCCCTGCGGTCCGTGCTCCGAGCTGCACTACGACATGCGTGAGGAGCGCACGGGTCCCCTTACCGTGGACGAGTTCGTCGAGCTCGCGGAAGGGGGCGAGATCGTCGAGATCTGGAATCTGGTCTTCATGCAGTACGATCGGGACGATCAAGGCGAGCTGCACCCGCTCCCGGCTCCCTGTGTGGACACCGGCGCGGGCCTCGAGCGGCTGGCGGCCGTCATGCAGGGGGTCGATTCGGTCTTCCATACCGACTGTTTCAGGCCGCTCCTCGATCGGGTGGCGGAGCTGGTGGACCAGCCGTACGACCCCAAGCTCGAGGCCTCGGTGGGATACCGTGTTCTGGCCGACCATGCGCGCGCCGTGGCGTTCCTCCTCGCCGACGGCGTCTTCCCGTCGAGCGACGGGCGGGGCTACGTGCTGCGCCGGATTCTCCGGCGTGCGGTACGGCACGCCTACCTGTTGGGCCGCCACGAGCCCACTCTCGTCGACGTGGTGGACGCGGTGATCGACACGATGGGCGATGCCTACCCGGATCTCGTCACCCGGCGGGAGCATCTACTGACCACGACGCGGGCCGAGGAGGAGCGCTTCCTCGCGACCATCGAAGGTGGCATGGAGCGCTTCGAGGAGCTCGCGTCCGGCGAGAGCGGCACGATACCGGGAGACGAGGCCTTCAAGCTCTACGACACCTTCGGCTTCCCGCTCGACCTCACCGAGCTGATGGCCGAGGAGCGGGGCTACACGGTCGACGTGGAGGGCTTCGAGCACGCGCTCGAGGAGCAGCGCCGACGCTCCCGGGCCGACCGCGCGGCGAGTCAGCCGGGCCTCGAGCGCGGCGCCGACGACGAGGAGGGGTGGGTGGTCCTGTCGCCCGTTGCGCAGGACTTCGTCGGTTACGAGCTGCTCCAGGTGAAGACCGGAGTGCGCGCCTTCAAGGTCGACGGCGACCGCGTCGGTCTGCGTCTCAGACAGAACCCGTTCTACGTGGAGAGCGGCGGGCAGGTCTCGGACACGGGAGGAGTCAGCGGCAACGGGTGGAAGCTGACCGTCTCAGAGGTCACCAAGGTCGGCAACGAGACCGCGGTCTGGGGAACGGTGGAGGGCGCATTCCCGGCGGATCCCACGGAGCCTCTGGAGGTGGAGGCCAGGGTCGCGGCGACCCGCCGAGATACGGTCCGCAACCACACCGCGACGCACCTGCTGCACGCCGCGCTTCGCGAGGTGCTGGGCGAGCATGTGGTGCAGCGCGGCTCGCTGGTGGCTCCCGACCGGCTCCGCTTCGACTTCGCCCACACGGGTCCGATGACCTCCGAGGAGCGTACCCGTGTAGAGCAGATCGTGAACGAGGCCATCTGGGCGGACCACCCTGTGGAGATCGACCACCGGGCGCACGCCGACGCGGTGAGCGCGGGCGCGATGGCGCTCTTCGGCGAGAAGTACGGCGATGAAGTACGCGTCGTGAACATCCCCGGCGTGAGCATGGAGCTCTGCGGCGGCACGCACGCGCGGTCCACCGGCCGGATCGGGCTCTTTCGCCTCGTGAGCGAGTCGGGCGTTGCGGCGGGAGTGCGTCGCGTCGAGGCTCTGACGGGAAGGGGTGCGTTCGAGTACATGGTCGCCAAGGAGGATGCGCTGGCCGAGGCTGCTTCCGTGCTGCGGACGACGCCCGAAAACCTGACGCACCGGGCCGAGCAGCTCCTGCAGGAGAAGTCCGAGGTGGAGCAGCTCCTGGATGAGCTGAGGACGCAGGGTGGCAGCGGTGAGGTCGATGTGGCCTCCGAGACGCTCACGCTGGGTGAGGGCGAGACCGCTCAGTATCGCGCGCTCCGGATCCGCGCCCGAGGCGTCGACGATGCGCGGAAGTGGGGCGACGCCTTCCTCTCTGCCGGGGAGACCGGGGTGGCCATTCTCGCCGCCGAGATGCCGGGAGAAAAGCGCGCGCTCTTCGCGTTCGTCACGGACGACATGATCAGTCGCGGTGTCCGGGCGGACTCGATCGTCCGCGAGGTGGCCGCCGTCGTCGGCGGCAAGGGCGGGGGGCGGCCCCACATGGCCCAGGCGGGTGTGGAGGATCCGAGCCGGCTCGACGAGGCTCTGGCGTCCGGGGTCGAGACGGTACGCGGGCTCCTGTCCGCAGGTGCGCCATGAGCGACGCACGAGCGTGGCTGGAGGCCCGTCGCCCGACGCCGCCGGAGGATCTGGCGGTCAGGCTCGAGGACCTGGGTGAAGGCAGGGACTCCGTGGTGAGTGTCCTGACCCACGCCGCCCTCGCCCGTCTGGACGAGGCGCGAGCCCGCCCCGGTCGCGTGCGCGAGAGCGCCTTCCGTCTTCTCGAGGCGGACGCCCTGCTCACGTATGCGTGCGAGGCATCCCTCGAGACCCGAGATCCCGCCGGGGCGCTCCGTAGCATCCTCGCGGCAGCCGGCTCGGGACCGTAAGCGACGGCCGTGGCCGTTCCCGATCCGACCGCGCTCGTCGACATCCACAACCATCTGGTCCCGGGTGTGGACGACGGAGCGCGTGACGTCACGGCCGTGCTGGACTCCATCGAGCGCATGACGCGCGCCGGGATCCGGCGCGTGATCACCACACCCCATCTCGACGGGAGCTTGAGCCTCGATTTCGACCGTCTCCAGCGCCGGTTGGACAAGGTCACCCGGGCGTGGGAGCAGGCGGCAGAAGCGATCGGCGAGCGCTTTCCGGAGGTCGAGTATCGGCGCGGACACGAGGTCCTGCTCGACGTGCCGAACGTCGACCTCTCCGACAGTCGTACGCGTATGGCCGGAACGTCGTTCGTGCTGGTGGAGTGGCCGCGCCTTCAGCTTCCGCCGGGAACGGTTCCGGTCCTCCAGCGCATCATCGATCAGGGGTACCGGCCGATCGTGGCCCATCCAGAGCGATACCACGGCATGGACAAGGCCCTCCACGTGGCGGAGCAGTGGCGTGAGGTCGGAGCTCATCTGCAGGTGAACTACGGCTCCCTGGCGGGACGTTTCGGCTCCGAGGCCCAGTCGACCGCGTACCGACTGCTGCGCAGGGGGTGGGCCGACTATATGGCCTCCGATTTTCACGGACACCAGCGGCTCAAGCTCTACAAGAGAGAGGCGTGGGCGGCGCTCGAGGAGCTGGGAGCCGAGGAGTCACTCGCGTACCTGTGCCGGACCAACCCCGGCCGTATCCTGACGGACGAGTTCCCGCTGCCGGTTCCGCCGCTGCCGGAGGAGCGTGGATTCTGGGCGAAGCTCAAAGGCATGCTGCAAAGGACGACCGCATGACTGACGATCCGATCCGGCGCTCCCTCGCCGACCACGTGGCCCTCGCCGAGAGGGTGGCCGAAGAGATGGCGGGCCAGATAACCGAGCTCTCCGATGCGGTGCTCGGCACGCTCCGGTCCGGCGGTACGCTCCTCTTCTGCGGGAACGGCGGGTCGGCTGCCGACGCGCAGCATCTGGCGGCGGAGTTCGTCGTCCGGTTCAGCGCCGACCGGGATGCGTTGGCGGCCCTGGCCCTGACGACCGATACGTCGATCCTCACCGCCGGGGGCAACGATCTCGGCTTCGATCGCGTTTTCGAGCGTCAGGTCCGGGCGCTTGGACGTCCCGGCGATCTCCTGATCCTGCACTCAACCAGTGGAGAGTCCGAGAACCTCGTGCTCGCGGCCCGGGCGGCTCGAGCGGCCGAGGTGAAGTCGGCCGCCCTTCTCGCCAAGGGAGGCGGGCGGCTCCGGAGCGAGGTCGACTTGGCGCTGGTCGTCCCGACGGATTCGACCGCTCGGGCGCAGGAGATGCACATTACGATCGGGCACATCGTGTGCGAGTCGGTGGAGCGGGTGTATGCGCCCACAGCCGAGCCGTCGGGAGCGACGCAGAAGACGGCGGGGA
>JASFUR010000063.1:0-11382 GCA_050050215.1 Gemmatimonadota bacterium | reverse complement strand
AGAAGCTGATCGAGGAAGGAAGGTTCCGCGAGGATCTCTATTTCCGACTCAAGGTCGTGGAGATCAACGTCCCGCCGCTGCGCGAGCGTCGAAGGGACGTCCCGCTGGTCGCCACCGCCCTGCTCGGGCGGATCCGTGAGGAGACGAGCCGTGACATCCGTCGGATCTCCGACGACGCCATGGCTCGCCTGATGACCTACGACTGGCCCGGCAACGTGCGGGAGCTCGAGAACACTCTCATGAGGGCGGCCATCGTGGCTCGGGGAACCGTCATCGGCGAGGACCACCTGATCCTCGAGGAAGCCGAGATCGGAGAGGAGTCGGATCTCACCCTTCAGACGGCCATCACCCAGCACATCCAGATGGTCATGGACCGGGTGGGAGGCGACGAGGCCGAGGCGGCCGAGCTCCTCGGGATCAGCGAGGAAGAGCTGCAGAAGCACATCGCGTTGACCACGCCACCCGTGTCCGCTTAGTTCTCAGGACCATGGCCAAGAAGAAGACCGAGACCGCAGCGCTGAAGTTCACCAGAGAGAACGGGATCCTCGCCGGTGCGGGGGTCGTGTGCCTCGCGCTCGGCTACTGGCTCCTGGCCCAGGGCTCGATTACCGCCGCCCCGCTGCTGCTCGTCCTGGCCTACGTGGTCCTCCTGCCGCTCGCGATCATCCGCTAGAGGCGGATTCGCCTGGGCAGGGCTGCCTCCTGCCTCATCACTGGTGAGCCGTGGCTTCGGCCAGCCATTCGGCCTCGTGGCGGCGCGCGACATCGAGTAGCTCCTCGACTTTCTCCCGATGCGCGCGATCGGAGTCGTCGATGTAGTAGGTCGCAACGACTTCGGATGGACGTCCGAAGTTGTCGTGTGGCCCCTGGATTCCCGTGACCAGCATCACGGTCGTCCTGTCTCCGTCCTCGAAGGTGAAGGTCACCTTGCCGGGGTCGTCCAGGGTCGTCGACGGGGCCACGCCACCCCCGGTGAACTGCGCGTTGAAGTTGAGCTGGATCGGGTCGAGGGCCGTGTCGAACAGGTCCCAGACCATGAATTTGAAGACGAAGCCGACCTCACCGCCCGATGCACCCCGACCGCCGTAGATGCATTGGCTCCAGAACGTCGGGATGTGCTCGTTGGCCGCGCTGGGGCTCACGGCCTCGACATCGAGGAAGCCTCTCGCCGCGGCTTCGGTGAGATAGGAGCAGGCGTCCGGGATCTCGGGGAGGATCGGCTCGTCGGGGTCCGCCTGCGCCGTCGCGGGCCGCGGCGCGACCCCGAGGAGCAGAGCGAGGAAGAGCGTTGCAGCCAGAGTCGGGGTGGAGCGTGGTCGCATGGGTGGTTCTCCTCGACAACGGGTGATGCGGGCCGAAGCCGCACCGGGGCGTCTCGATCCGTGCAAGAGAGCGGTCCGGGTGCTGCGAGGCCAGGCCGATGGGGACGAACCGCATCGCAGATACCCCAACCTCCACCGTCGCCTTAGCTTCATCGTCCACGGGCGCTTAGCTCAGTCTGGTTAGAGCACCTGCCTTACAAGCAGGGGGTCGCTGGTTCGAGTCCAGCAGCGCCCATTCGGCTCGGACTTGTTGGATGACCAACTCCCATTGCACGTTTTGCCGCTCAACACGTAGATTGCCCTACGTGTCTTCCCCTATTAGATGAGGAAGATTCGGAGCACGAAGTCAGTATTTGACTCGCTCGAGGGAGAGGAACCCATGGAGCTGAAGAAGTCCGCAACAGTGGGCGCCGGACTCGCGCTTGCCGCGATGTTCGCGTTCCAGGGAGCGGCCAGCGCTCAGGTGTCGTTCACGGCTTCGGCGGATGACGCCGACCTGACGTTCACCCGGGACGTCGCACCCATCATCCAGCAGAACTGCCAGGTTTGCCACCGGCCGGGCGGTATCGGCCCCATGGACCTGGTGACCTACCAGGATGCGCGCCGCTACGCGCGTCGCATCCGTGAGCAGGTCGCAAACCGTATCATGCCGCCGTACTACTACGATTCGGACATCGGCATCCAGGATCTCCAGGAAGACTGGCGTCTTTCCGACGACGAGATCCAGACGATCGTGAACTGGGTCGACCAGGGCGCCCCCGAGGGCGATCCGGCCGAGTTCACCCCGATCGAGCTTCCCGACGTGACCGAATGGACGTTCACCCAGGAGCTCGGGCCGCCCGACCTCGTCGTGCCGTCGACGCCGATCGACGTGCCGGCCGCCGGTAACGACATGTGGCACCGTCCGATCGTGCCGACGGGTCTGCACGAGGACCGTTGCATCCGCGCGCTCCAGGTGAAGCCTCGCGGCGACGCGAAGGCCGTGGTCCATCACGCCAACTCCACCTTCCAGCGCGAAGTGGACGACGGCAGCTTCGAGGGCACGGGCGACCGCGCCACCGAGTACGCCATGGGCAAGGTCGGGGAGCTGATTCCCGACAACGTGTGCCGCATCCTTCCGGCGGACTCCTATGTCCGGTGGGACATCCACATGTTCCCGGGTGGCCTCGGAGCCGCCGCTCCGAACGCGGTCCTCAAGGACAACGTGGTCGAGCTCGGCATCTGGCTGCAGCCGGAGGACTACCAGTACGAGTACAAGCAGGATCTGGCGCTCTACGGCATCCGTGAGGGCGAGTTGGTCATGAAGCCCCATGGCACGGCCATGACGCAGGGCTTCCACACGTTCGACCACCCGGTCCGGATCGACAGCTTCCAGCCGCACGGCCATCTGCGCATGCGGTCGGCATCGCTCGAGATTCTGGACCCGACGACGGGCCAGACCGAGGTCGTCAGCATGATCTCGAACTGGAGCGCCACCTGGCACCAGAGCCACATCTATGGTGAGGACTCGGCGCCGCTGGTACCGGCCGGGAACGTGATCATCCTCAAGCAGTGGTACGACAACACTGACAACAACCCGAACGTGGTCGACGCCGACATGTGGGTCGACGGCGGTAGCCGCACGGCCGACGAGATGTCGCACGCGTGGATCGCGGTGACGCATCTCGACGAGGAGGGCTACCAGCAGCTCCTCGAAGAGCGTGAGGCGAATCAGGAGCGTCGGATCACCGACGACTAAGAAGGGGACCCCGGCTCTGTGAGGGGTCGGGGGGAGATAGGCGATGGGGATCGAAGGACGCTTCGGAAGCACCGCGGCTCCTTCGGTCCCCGTTGCATCTGTAGGGCGTCAGCCCAGACACGCACAGAAGTCCGACAAGGAGTCATTGATGAAGTTTCGGTTGACCGCATGTGGGATGGCTCTCGGGCTGTTCTTGGGCGGCGCCCTAGCCGCTCCGGCACCCGTCTCCGCGCAGGGACCGGACGGCCGCTGGCCGCTGCAGCCCAGCTCCGGCGAGAATCGGGTCATAGGCCCCTTCCTCGAGGGTTGGTACGACAACGGTGACGGCACGTTCACGTACTCGTTGGGCTACTCGAACTACAACGATCATGTGGTGGAGTTGCCCCTGGGTGAGGACAACTTCATCGAGCCGAGCCAATTCGACGGCATGCAGCCGACGACGTTCCAGCCGGGCAAGCACCGCGGCGTGTTCGCCATTACCGTGCCGGCGTCCATGGCGGATGTCGACGTCTGGTGGACGCTGACCAACCCGAACGGCGAGATCACCAAGATCCCCGGACGCCACGTCTGGAGCGCCTACCAGCTCGACTTCAATCCGCGTCCGCACGGCACGCTGCCGCCCCTCGTCTCGTTCGACGACGGCAACGACGAGACTGGTCGTGGGCCTCCAGGAATCATGTCCCAGCAGGTCCTCCGGACGTCCGTGGGCGAGCCCGTGACGCTCGCCATGCACGTGCGGGACGTCTCGATCAACGATCCCGACGACTTCCGCACGCGCGACGGCACGGATCTCCGCGTGGAGTTCAGCAAGTACCAGGGGCCCATCGGGGGCATGGTCACCTTCGCGCGGCACGAGTCCACGATGATGCCGGAGAGTGAAGACGACGATGCAGCCCCGCGCCGCGAGCCCGGTCCCGAGATCGTGCCTCAGATCCACGACGAGGGTACGGCCCAGGTCATCGCCACGTTCGATATGCCGGGCGAGTACATCATCCGTGGGCAGGTGGACAACTTCAGCCGTCCCGACAGCTCCTCGGGCGACCAGTGCTGCTGGAGCAACGGCTACATTCGCGTGAACGTCGCCGAGTAGCCACGAGCAGACAGCCCGACGCTCGAGTTTTGCGGGGACCGGGGGATCACGTATCCCTCGGTCCCCTTTCGTTTCGCCAAGGAGTGACCCCATGCGCATGCCCGCTGCCATCGTCGTACCCGTCGTTCTCCTCGGCCTGGTCACGGGCCCTGATCTCGCAGGCGCGCAGGAGCGATTCACGGTCGACGCCGCCACCCAGGATCCGGACGTCCGTGTGACGCTCGACCAGCTCGCCGTCTGGGAGGACGAGCTCTCGAACTGGGGTAGATGGGGACCGGATGATCAGCACGGCACGCTGAACCTCATCACGCCGGAGAAGACCCGGCAGGCCGCTGCCCTCGTCCGCGACGGCGTCACGGTGAGTTTGGCGCACTTCGTGACTGAAGAGGACGCGATGGACAGCCAGACGTTCGCTCCCACCGAGCACTGGATGACCTCGGTCGATCCGGCCACGGGCATGCCTCGCTTCGCGCTCGACGCGATCAGCTTCGGGCTCCACGACGGACAGCTCTCCCACCTCGACGCGCTCTGCCACTACCGAACCGAGGTCGACGGCGAGTACCTGATATTCAACGGCTATCCCCAGAACCTGGACGCCGACGGGTGCAAGGACCTGGCGATCGACAAGATGGCCGGGGGCTACGTGACTCGGGGGATCCTCGTGGACATTCCGCTGCTCCGGGGTGTCGACTGGCTGGAGCCCAGCACGCCGATCTTCGTCGAGGATCTGGAGGCCTGGGAGGAGTACGCCGGGGTCACCGTCCAGCCAGGGGACGTACTGCTGGTGCGGACGGGCCGGTGGGCCAAGCGTGAGCAGGAAGGGCCGTGGGCGTACGGGCAGGGTGGGGCCGGCCTGCACGCCTCGGTTCTGCCGTGGCTGCATGAGCGCGGGGTTGCGCTCCTGGTCGGCGACGCCGTGAACGATGTCCAGCCGTCCGGCGTGGAGGGCATCAACCGGCCCATTCATCAGCTCACGCAGGTGAACCTCGGTCTTCCGCTCGTGGACAACGGATATCTCGAGGACGTGGCGCGCGAAGCGGCCCAGCACCGTCGCTGGGAGTTCATGGTATCTTGGCAGATTCCGGCCGTCGTCGGCGGCACGGCGGCGCCCTTCAACGCGATCGCCACCTTCTAGTGTCCTGACGGGCATACCCACGCACCCCAGCCTCGAGTCGTCTTGCGTCGCTTTCTAATCTGCTGCCTGCTGATCGCCGTCGGAGGAGCTCCAGCGGTCGCCCAGGAGAACCCGGGCGGCTCGACCAGCGGCGGTTACGATCACGCCCGTGCGCCTCGCGTTAGCGCGGCGCGCCGCACTGCACCGGTGGAGCTCGACGGGCGGCTGCTCGAAGCCGATTGGGACCGGGCGACACCTCTTCCCGAGTTCACCCAGACCGTGCCGATCGAGGGCGCGGCGGTTTCCGAGCGCACCGACGTGCGGGTCCTCTACGACGGCACCGCGATCTACGTCGGGGCTCGACTCGCCGACCGCAGCCCGATCACGACGCGCCTCGCAAGGCGTGACGCCGGCCTGGGCGATTCAGACCGCTTCGTGGTGCTCCTCGACAGTTATCACGACCACGAGACCGCCTACCGCTTCTGGACCAATCCGTCGGGCGTCAAAGGCGACGCGATCGTCACCGGCAACGGCACGGGTGGCGGTGACTCCTCCTGGGATCCCGTCTGGGATCTCGCCGTGACGGTGGACGACGGCGGCTGGGTGGTCGAGATGCGGATCCCGTTCAGCCAGTTGCGCTTCGGGCGCGAGGACCAGCAGGTCTGGGGCATCCAGGTGGAGCGCTCGATTCTCCGGAATCAGGAAAACGCGACCTTCCCGTTCACGCCCCTGCTGGAGCGCGCTGGCGTCTCCCGGTTCGCGCACCTCGACGGTCTCGAAGACCTCGATGCGGGGCGACCTCTGGAGCTGCTCCCGTACGTGGTCGCGCGGGGCGAGTACACGCACGTCGATACCCCGGCGGGGGTGGGCTTCTCCAATCCGTACCGCAGTGGCTCGGACTACTTCGGCGGGGTCGGGCTCGACCTCAAGTACCGGGTCACGTCCAACATCACGCTGGACGGCACCGTGAACCCGGACTTCGGCCAGGTCGAGCTCGATCCGTCGGTGATCAATCTCACCGCGTTCGAGACCCGCTACGCCGAGCGGCGTCCCTTCTTCGTCGAGGGCGCGGACATCTTCTCGTTCGGTGAGGCGGGCCCGTCCGGGAGCGTGGGCCGTCCGCCGGAGATGTTCTACTCGCGCCGGATCGGACGTGCGCCGACGGGCTCGGCGCCCGGCGATGCGGTCTTCGTGGACGAGCCCAGCCAGACGACGATCCTCGGCGCCGGAAAGGTGACGGGCCGGGTCGGCGACGGATGGTCGCTGGGCGTGTTGGAAGCCGTCACCGCGGCGGAGACGGCACGGTACCAGGACATCTCCCAGACTCCCGGGGAGGTCACGGTCGAGCCCCTCGCCAACCACTTCGTCGGACGTGTGCGACGGCAGGTGCGGGGCGGGGCCACGCGCTTCGGCATGATCGGCACCGTGGTCAACCGCGAGACGCCCACGCCGGAGATCGCCGACCGAATGCACTCGGGCGCGTATGCGGGCGGCTTCGATTTCGCGCACGAGTCCAGGGACCGGGTGTGGCTCTTCACGGGCTCGATCGCCGGAAGTCGGGTCACCGGGAGCCAGAGCGCGATCTCCAGGACGCAGCAGTCGTCGGCGCGGTACTACCAGCGTCCCGACGCGGATCACGTCGAGCTCGATCCGACCGCGACGTCGCTCGAAGGCTACTACGTCATGGCGTACGTAGGAAAGCAGGCGGGCACGTTCACGATGCGGAACGGTTTCGCATACGTGAGCCCGGGCTTCGAGTCCAACGACATGGGCTTCCACTCGGACGCCGATCGCATCCTCTTCGACACGCACTACCAGTACAGCCAGCCCAACCCCGGTCGGTTCTTCCGCTCCTGGAGCGCGAGCGCCAGCCCGGACGGGAAGTGGAACACGGCAGGCGATCGCATCTTCGCCAACGTGAACGCTCAGCTGAACCTCGAGATGCTCAACTACTGGCGAGGGTCGGTGCGCGTCCAGGTCGATCCCTGGACGGACGACGACCGGCTTACTCGAGGCGGGCCGATGGCGCGGACGCCGAGCGCGTTCGACATCCGGCTGAACGTCAACTCCGACGGCCGCAAGAAGGTGGTCGGCCGAGGCTCCTATCGGCATGGGACCGACTCGGAGGGCGGCTGGACGAATCAACTCTCGCTCTCGCTCGATGCGCGGCTGCGAGAGACGTTCCGCCTGAGCTTCGGTCCCTCCTACTCGCGGACCCGGTCCACCGCCCAGTACGTGCGGCGGACGACCGACGCGCTGGCCACGGAGACGTACGGGACTCGCTACGTGTTCGCGGACCTGGAGCGCACGACGCTCTCACTGGACACGAGACTCGACGTGACGTTCTCGCCGACGCTTTCGCTCCAACTGTACCTGGAGCCGTTCATCTCGGTCGGAGACTACGGCGCGCTCAAGGAGTTCCGCGCCCCGAACACATTCGACTTCCTCGAGTATGGTACGGATATCGGCACGGTGACCCAGGCGCCCGACGGGACCGTGGACATCGATCCCGACGGGACGGGTCCTGCCGCGAGCTTCTCGGTCGGGAACCGGGACTTCAGCTATCGGAGCCTGCTCGGCAACGCAGTATTGCGCTGGGAGTGGCGTCCGGGCTCGACCCTGTTCCTGGTCTGGCAGCAGCGCCGGATCAACGCGGTGACGGGACACGGAGCGACCGGAGAGAACGCGTGGGTCGGTGGCTTCGACTTCTGGCGTGACGGTGGAGACCTGTTCAACACCCCGGCCGACAACGTCCTTATGGTGAAGGTGAACTACTGGCTCAACCCGTGAGCCTCGCGGGATCGCCCGGGGACGCGTGCCCGACCTCGTCTTTCGCTGTGCGGCAAGGACCCACATTGTGACTCCTATGAGAACCATCTCCCTCTGCCTCGGGCTTCTACTTGCCCTCGGCCAGGCCACGGCGGCGCAGGAGCTCGGCCTCGAGCTTCCCGACCGGCAGCCCGCACAGATCATGAGCTACCGCGGGGCCGACTGGCTCGAACGCCCGGAGCGCGTGGCCGAGGAGATGCCCGAGGAGGTGCTGGCGACGCTCGCGCTGTCCGACGGGGACGTCGTGGCCGACCTCGGCGCGGGGTCCGGCTTCTACACGCGCCGAATCGCGCGCCTGGTAGCGCCGAGCGGGAGCGTGTACGCTGTCGACGTGCAGCCGGAGATGCTCGACATCCTGAGGCGCAACGTGCAGGCCGAGGGATTGAGCAACGTCGTTCCGGTGCTCGGGGAGGCCGACGATCCGCGTCTTCCCGCCGGTAGCGTGGACTGGATCCTCCTGTCGGACGTCTACCACGAGTTCGAGCACCCCGAGGCGATGCTGGCGCGCATGCGCGAGGCTCTCGCGGAGGGCGGACGTGTGGCCCTGCTCGAGTATCGGGTCGAGGACGGGACCGGCGACCACATTCTCGCCGACCACCGCATGTCCGTCAGGCAGGTCATGACGGAGTGGGAGCCCGCCGGGTTCGAGCTCGTCGATTTGCACGAGTTCCTGCCGGGCCAGCACTTCTTCGTCTTCCAGGCGGCGGGTGGAAGTGGGACCGTGATCCGCCACCACGACCTTCTCGACGCGACGGCCGAGGGCCTGGTGGAGATGACGGTGCGCGGGGCTGGCGAGAGGGCCGTCGAGATCAGCGTACGACGGCTGGCCGCAGAGCCGATGGTCCTGACGTATCCGGTGGGCACTTTCTTCGATGCGCCTGCCGGTACGAGCGACATGGTCGCCCTGCGGGACGGCATGGTCTTGATGACCGACGAGACCGCGACATGGACTCCGCCGGCACGGCTGGCGCATCCCACGGAAGGCGAGCCGGGAGCGTCGGACGAGCTCCAGGTCGAGTCGGCCGACGACCATCGCCGGGAGCGCAACGTGATGTGGGTCTTCCAGGGGCTCGACTTCCCCCCTCAGATCGCTCCGATTCTCGAACAGCTCACTCTATGGGTCGCGTCCGCGGACATCGGCTACGACGAGGTGGTCGAGGAGATCGACCCGGGAGCTCCCATCCCCACGCCGAACGCGATCGCGCTCGCGCTCGCCTACCTGGAGTCGGCCGGAATGGATCCGACGGCCACGAGGCTCTGGAGAGAGCGGGACCGGTACTTGCCGGCCATTTCCGATCCGAGCCTGCGAGGGCTCTTCGAGGAGTGGGGCGCGGCTTAGACCGGTCCGAGCCCCGCCCGACCTTGCCTGGCCGGCCGCCCGCGCCTACCGTGGCGCGGCAATTCAAATCAGCGTAGGTGCATACGAGTGGCCCGGCGACAAACCCTCCAAGTCGGCGCGGCGGTCCTGACCGTCCTCGTGCTGACGCAGCCCTCTGCCTCGTCGGGTCAGTCCAGCCCGGCCGGCTCCTCCTCTGCGGCGACCCTCGGGTCGCCGCTCGAACGTTACACCCCCGTGTCACAGGGTCAGTTGCTCGACCCGCCGGACGGGGAGTGGCTCATGTGGCGCCGGACGTACAACGCCTGGGGCTACAGCCCGCTCGACCAGATCGACCGCGAGAACGTCGGCAACCTCCGGCTGGCATGGGCCTGGACGATGGAGCGGGGACTCCAGGAGACCACGCCGCTCGTGCACGACGGGATCATGTTCCTGCCGCAGGCGTGTGATTTCATCGAGGCGCTGGACGCACGGGACGGGACGCTGTTGTGGGACTATCGCCGTGAGCGCGTGGAGCACTCGGCGACGCTCGCGTGTGCCAACCGCAACGCGACGCTCTACGGGGACCGTCTATACATCGCCACGCACGATGCCCATCTCGTCGCCTTGGATGCCCGCACGGGTGAGGTCGTGTGGGACCACAAGGTTGGCGATTGGGAAATCGGCCACCACTACTCGGGCGGCCCGCAGATCATCAAGGGCATGGTCGTCGCCGGAATGTCCGGCTGTTACTACATCAACACCCGCTGCTGGATCTCGGCGCACGACCCCGACACGGGTGAGGAGATCTGGCGCACGTACACGCTCGCTTATCACGACGAGCCGAACGGGGACACGTGGGGCGACGTGTCCGACGAATGGCGACGCGGTGGCTCGGTGTGGATCGCGCCGAGCTACGACCCCGAGCTGGATCTGATCTTCACGGGGACCGCGGTGCCGGTGCCGTGGGCCGCCATCCAGCGCGGCAACGCGGGAGAGGACGCCGTTCTCTACACGAATTCCACGCTCGCGCTCGACCCGGACACAGGGGAGATCGTCTGGTACTTCCAGCATCTGCCCGGCGACGAATGGGACCAGGACCACCCCTTCGAGCGGATCGTGGTCGACACGGACGTCGCGCCGGATCCCGACGAGGTGGACTGGATCGCTCCCGACCTGGTGCCCGGCGAGCACCGGAAAGTCATCACCGGCGTGCCCGGAAAGCCGGGAATCGTCTGGACGCTCGACGCGGCCACCGGGGACTTCCTGTGGGCCAAGCAGACGATGTATCAGAACGTGATCATCGGCGTGGACGCGGAGCACCGGCACGGGATCGCGAACCCGGCCATCAAGAATGCCCAGATCGACAAGACGATCCTGGTCTGTCCGAGCACCGCGGGCGGCATCAACTGGCAGGCGGTCGCGTACAGCCCCGAGACGAATGCGATCTACGCGCCCACCAACAACATGTGTATGGAGTACACGCCGCTCCCGGTGGAGCCCGTGCTCGGAGGCTACCACTCGTCCGCCGACCAACGGCGCGTCGCGATGCCGGGCTTCGAAGACCAGGTCGGTCAGATGACCGCCGTGGACGTCGCGACGGGCGAGACGCTCTGGCGGATCGAGCAGCACGCCGGCTTCGGCGGCTCGGTGCTTACGACGGGCGGAGGGCTCGTGTTCGCGTCGGACGACGCGCGGCGCTTCCGCGCCTTCGACGCCCAGACCGGCGACGTGCTCTGGGAGCAGCTCCTGAACGCGGGCGCCGGCGGCTACCCGGTGAGCTACGAGGTGGACGGCGTCCAATACGTCGCGATCGCCGCCGGAGGCGGGGTCAACTATCGTCGGCTGACCCCGGATATCCGGCAGCGCTCCGGCGGGAACATGCTCTTCGTCTTCAGGCTCCCCTGACGCGGGGACGACAAGACATTGCCGTCGCGAACCGCCACGCTTAGATCGCTTTCGCTGCACGAACCC
>JASFUR010000062.1:0-11385 GCA_050050215.1 Gemmatimonadota bacterium | reverse complement strand
CGACTAGCGGCTTCACGATCATCGAGGTGATCATCGCCATGATGATCCTCACGATCGGCGTGCTCGGCCTCGCCGGCACGACGGCCTATTTCGTGCGCCAGGTCACGCAGGCGGATCTCATGACGGAGCGCACCGCGGCATTCCAGACGGTCGTGGACCGGCTGCAGTCGCTGCCGTACGACTCGGTAACGTCCGGGACGGACTCGGTGGGGATCTACGCGGTCAAGTGGACCACCGCGAACAACGGGTCGCAGAACAAGACGGTGACCATCGTCACGGTCGGGCCCGGCACGCGCGGGGCACCACCGCAGAACGACCCGCAGGTCACCGACACCTTCGCGTTCAGGATTCTCAGACGATGACGGGCGATCGACGCGGGTTCACGATGATCGAGCTGCTCGTAGTCACCGTGCTCGGCGGGCTCGTGCTCATGGCGGCCCTGCAGATCCTCGTGACCAACCAACGCACCTACACGGCGCAGAACGCGGTCATCCAGGGCCAGCAGAACAACCGCATGGCGCTGGAGGTGCTCGTCAACGAGCTGCGTGAGGTCAGCCCTTCCGGTGGCGACATCCTGGCGATGAGCTCGGACTCCATCCGCGTGAGGCTCATGCGGAAGTTCACGCGGGTGTGCGAGTTCGACTACACGTTCCCGTCCGGCCACCCCGCACCCGTCGTGCTCAACCTGCCGGGACGGCGCTTCGAGGTCGGGGATTCGGTCTTCGTCTTCGCGGACAACGATGAGAAGGACGACGACGACGACGTGTGGATCGCGGCGCGGGTGACGGCAGTGGACACGACGGTCACCTGTCCCCAGAACGGTGAGCGGGCGACCGAGCTGACGTTCAACGGCCAGGGTGCGCTCTTCACCGCCGATTCGGTGGGGATCGGGGCCCCGGTGCGCAGCTACGAGACCTTCACCTTCGGAGCCACGGCCTTCCTTGGAGATTCCTACCTCGGGAGGCGCCCGGGAACTGGGGGGATGATGCCGATCGTCGGACCGATCCGTACCGGCAACGGCCTCGAGCTCGCATACCGGGACGGCTACGGCAACGTCACCTCGACGCCGGCCGACGTGCGCCAGATCGAGGTGACGGTACGCACGGGATCCGGCGTGATGAACTCGTTGAACGAGGAAGTGCAGGACTCCATCAACGTCTTGATCTACACGAGGAATTAGAGCGGTGCGCCGCTCCCGAGGAGCAGGACATATGAGACACGACCGACGAGGATTCGCGCTGCCCGCCGTGATCGGAGCGCTGGTGATCATCGGGATCCTGGTCACCGCCGGCTTCTATACGGCGCGCCAGGAGCTTCGCATCGGGGTGGCGAGCGCCCACACGAACCTGGCGGTCAACATCGCCCAGGCCGGCGTCAACGAGGTCATGGCCAACTGGAACGGTTACCAGCTGGGCAACATCCTCCCGTGGACCGACACGACGCTCACCGACACGATCTCCGACGGCATCTGGACGGTCGATATCGCGAACGCCAACGACTACGTGTACTTCCTCACGGCTACCGGCCAGGTGACGCGGGGCGGCGACATGTGGGCGGGCGCATCTCGCACGGTGGGCATCGCCGCCAAGATCCTCTTCGCCGACATCAACCCGCCGGCCGCGCTCACCACGCGTGGCTCGGTGAAGGTTGGTAGTGGCGCCGCGGACATCATCGGAAACGACTCCGTTCCTCCTTTATGGGCACCGTATTGTGCCGGCATCACGCCGAACGACACGACCGCCGTTCTCGTCGACGACACCATGGGCGGGAGCAACCCGGTGAACGGCACCAAGGGGCTCACGGGCAATCCCCAGTACGCCGAGGACTCGACGATCGTCGACTCGACGTTCACCAACTTCGGCGACATGGACTGGGCGGAGCTCACGGCCTTCGCGCAGCTGGACGGCAAGGAGATCACCTCGCTCGGGAGCACGATCAACAACACCGGTCCGGCAGTGGACGCCTCGCTCCGGTGCGACTTCAGCGTGCTCGACAACTGGGGCGACAACGTCCCCACAAACCCCTGCGGCGCCTACTTCCCGCTGATGTACCACGCGGGGAACACCACCATCCAGAGTAGCGGCTACGGCCAAGGCATCCTGCTCGTGGAGGGTGACCTGGAGATACGCGGCGGATACACCTTCTTCGGGATCATCATCACGCAGGGAACGTTCTCGACCGGTAACGGAACCAACACGATCATCGGCGCGGTGATGGCGTCGAATGCCGCCGACCTCAGTCAGTCGTTCCTGGGCACATCGACCATTCAGTATTCAAGTTGCGCCGTCCAACGTGCGGTGCTCAACAACGCTGCGCTCTCGAGGGCCCGCCCACTCGATGAGCGGAGTTGGGTCGACCTGACGGCAGTCACGAACTGACGTGGGCATGCAGGAAGGCTCGAAAGCCGGCGGAGCTACCGGGCTTCGCCGGCTTTCTCAGCGCGTCTGCGGGATCAAATGTTTACCAATTATTGCGGGCTTTCCACGGGGCACTTTTTTCTTGACACCGCTCGACTTCCCGTGGTAACCTGACTGCGACATTCGCAGGAAAAATCTGTTTTCAACCCCTCGGGTGAAGGCGGCGAATGGGCCTCTTCGGACGAAAGCGCAGCTCGGTGGGCCTCGACATAGGCTCCGGGTTCGTAAAGGTCGTGGAAGTGGATCACTCTGGCGATCAGCCCGAAGTGGTCCGTGTCGCTATGCGACCCCTTCTCCCCGACGCCATCGTGGAAGGCGAGATCATGGACTACGGCCTCGTCTCCGAGGCGGTCATGGGGCTCTTCCAGGATCTGGGGATGAAAGGGGCCGACGTCGTCACGGCGATCGGCGGCCACGACGTGATCATCAAGAAGATCGAGATGGATCGGATGAAGGAGTCCGACGCTCGGGAGGTGATCCGTTGGGAGGCCGAGCAGCATGTTCCGTTCGACATCAAGAGTGTCGAGTTGGACTTCCAGATCCTCGATCCCGACGGTGCGGGCAGCCAGATGCAGGTCCTGCTCGTCGCGGCGAAGCGGGAGCTGGTGGACAACAAGGTCGGCCTCCTCCAGGACGCCGGCGTGAACCCGGTCGTGATCGACATCGACGCCTTCGCGCTCCACAACGCGTTCGAGCACAACTATCCGGACGCACAGGAAGGCATCATCGCCCTGGTCAACGTGGGTCACGAGACGACGAACGTGAACATCCTGGAGGACGGAATCCCGATCCTGACCCGGGACATTCCGTTCGGCTCGCGCAAGATCCGAGAGGACCTGCAGCGTGAGCGTGGCCTCACGGCCGAGCAGGCGGAAGACGTGGTCCAGGCCCGCGAGACCGTGCACGACCTCGAGAGCTTCGTCGAGTCGTCCGCGGACGAGGTCGCGGTCGGGATCGAGCGAGCCAGCGCGTTCTTGATGACGCGCGAGGACGGTGACTCGGTGGGTCGCATCTTTCTCAGTGGGGGCGGCGCACGGATTCCCGGCATGGCCCAGACGTTGGGCCACCGTATGAACGTGGCCACCGAGCTGGTCAATTCGTTCGAACGGACGCCGGTCCAACCGGGTGCGGCGGGAGAGGTCTCGATCGACGAGGCCGCTCCCATGTTGCTGCTACCACTCGGGCTCGCGCTCCGCTCCTAGACGAGGACAGCCGAACCGTGATCGAAGTCAATCTGCTCCCCGGCGGGAGGAAGAAGACCTCCAAGGGCTTCTCCTTCTCCATGCCGAAGTTCAGCCTCGGCGGTGGAGGCGATGCGGGCGACCCGTACATCATCTTCTTCGCCGTCGCGGCGGCGATCGCCATCGGGTACATGGGCTACATGTTCTGGGACGTCAGTAGAGATGCCGGCGACCTGCAGGCCCAGCTGGAGGAGCAACGCCAGGACTCGATCCGGTTCGCCGCGATCATCGAGCAGACCAACCGACTCACCGCCCGACGGGATTCCATCGCCGAGCGAGTGCAGATCATCCAGGACATCGACGCGGACCGCTTCGTCTGGCCGCACCTTCTCGACGAGATCGCGGCCGCCGTGCCCGAGTACACATGGCTGCGCGAAGTGACCTACGCCAATTCCGATCCGCTCCAGGTACGCATCGTGGGTCGGGCGGGAAGCATCTACGCGATCACGAACTTCATGAGTCGGCTCGAGTCGTCGGCGTTCCTGCGTAACGTCGAGCCGCAGACCATTCAGCAGCAGCCTTCGGAGACGGATCCGAACGACTTCGTTCAGGCCTTCGAGCTGCTTGTGACCTACGAGCCGCCGCCGCTCGACGAGCTGGAAACCGTGCCCCTGTTCGACGAGAACGGGGCCGCGGCGCAGAGTGCCGCTCCGGCGGGGGGGAACTAGCGATGGCCTGGTACAATCCCACAGATCCGACGCAGCGCAACTGGATGTTGGGAGGGATCGTGATGCTCGTGCTGATCATCCCCTTCAACATGTACCTGCTCGGGCCCCGCCGGGAGGCGAACGAGGCGACCCAGACCGACGTGGAGCGCCTCGTGACGATGAACCGACGCGCCTCTGTCCTGTCGGCACAGGGCGGCGGTGATCTCGAAGCCCGGCTCGCGCTCTACGAGCGGCACGTCGCCCGGCTGGAAGAGCTCATTCCAGCCCGAGACGAGGTCATCCCGCTTCTCAACGATATCCAGGCGCGCGCCAGGCTCTACAACGTCGCCGTCGATGGGCTCGATCCCGAGCCGACCGCGGCGGTGGGACCTTACGATTTGCAGGCCTACACGATGGCGGTGATCGGCGAGTACCACGCGGTGGGGCGCTTCCTCACGGCGATCGCGAACCTGCCGCGCATCGTCACGCCGGTGCAGCTGGAGATCGAGGTGTTCAGCAACACCAACCAGTACCCGGATCTGGAGTCACCCGTGCGGGCGACGTTCCGAATCGAGACCTACGTGTTCGCGAATCGGGCCGCCGAGCCGGCGGGCGCCGAGGTGGGGAGCTGACCATGACGACCAGTCGAACCTGGACCGTCGCGATGTTCGCCGTCGCGATGTTCCTCGTGCCCTCTCTCGCAGAGGCGCAGGACCAGCCGCAGGAGCAGCAGCCCGCCGCCGAGCCGGCGACCGAGCTGGTCTTCGAGCGAGAGGTCTTCGAGTACCCGTCGTTCCCGCGCAGCAACCCGTTCGTCGCGCTGTCGGCGAGCGACCAGGGTGGTCCTCGCTTCGACCAGCTGACGCTGACCGGCATCATCTGGGATCCGGACCCGACATACAGCGTGGCCGTGCTCAGCACGGGGCAGGTCACGGTCAGTCCGGACGGGACCGTGACGGTTGCGCCGGGGGCGGCCTACAACGCCAAGGTCGGCCAGCGGATCGGAGATACGACCATCCGTGAGATCCAGAGGGACCGCGTCATCGTCGACGTGGAGGAGTTCGGTCTGACGGATAGAAGGACAATGTTCATAGCATCCAGGCGCCAGGGAGGCACCCAATGACGTCAATGTTCGCTCTGTGGGCGAGTGCGCTTCTGGCACTCGGGGGAACCGTCACCGAGGTGACGATTACTCCGATGGAGACCCAGACCAGCGTGCTCATCACGGTCGATGGTGACGTCGAGTTCCGCGACTTCACCATGGAAGGCCCCCATCGCCTGGTCGTGGACCTCATGGATGCGCAGCATGCTCTGCCGCAGGCGGAGTTCGCATCCGTGAACCGGGGTGGCATCCGTTCGATGCGCTCCAGCCAGTACTCCGACGACGTGGTCCGCATCGTCTTCGTGCTCGAGCAGCGCCTGGGTTACACGGTGGTGCCGGATCCCGAAGGTCTGAGGATCGTCCTCGAGAACCCGGCGGGCGACTTCGAGGCGTGGTCTACGGGCGCCGGTCCGAGACCGTCGTTCGATCGCGCCGCCGACGTGTCCACGGCGCTCGCAGCCCCGGCGGCACCTGCGCCCCAGGTGCAGCAGAGCCAAGCGCGTCGTATGTCCATCACGTGGGTCGACACCCCGATCAACCAGGTTCTCCTGGCGTTCGCGTCCTACTCCGGCCGCTCGATCGTTCCCGGCTCCAACGTCACGGGCAACGTGACCGCGGACATCAACGATCAGCCCTGGGACGTGGCCCTGAACACGATCCTCGAGGGTCAGGGGCTCGTCGCGACCGAGGAAGAGTCGGGCATCATCCGGGTCGACAACATCGAGGATCTGAACAGCCGCGAGGCCATCGAGCCGATCCGGACCATCCCGTATCGGATCTCCTTCGGCACAGCGCAGGAAGTCCAGGCCGCGATCCAGCCGCTGCTCTCGGAGCGTGGCCAGGTGACGGTCTCTCCTGGCACGAACACGGTGATCGTCTCCGACATCAACCGTGTGCAGGAGGACGTGCGGTCGCTGCTCACGAACCTCGACGTCGAGACGCCCCAGGTATCGATCTCGGCGAAGATCATCTTCGTGAACCGGACCAACCTGGAGGAGTTCGGCGTCACGTACGAGCTGAAGGACTCACAGGGCAACCAGTTCAACCAGCTTTCGGGCGGCTTCGGAGACACGGATTTCGACGGTGTGCCCGAGGCCCTCGACCAGGGGGAGGCGGTCGTAGCGCTGGGCGGCAACTCGATTGCCGCGCTCGGCAACGCGACGGCTCGGGTGGCGTCACCTTCGCTTTCCGTCCTCGCTTCGCTCGTCATTGGGCGTCATCAGCTGATCTCGTTCATCGACGCGCTCGCGTCGGTCAACCTCAGCGATATCGAAGCCACTCCGCAGGTGACGGTCATCGACAACCAACAGGCCGAGCTCATCGTCGGTGAGCTGACCCCGATCCGTACGATCGACGCGGGTGCCGGCGGCACCGGGGGCGGCCAGTTCCCGACCGCGCAGGTCGAGCAGCAGCAGACGGGTGTGATCCTCCAGGCGACGCCGCACGTGACCGCCAACGGTCAGATCCTCCTCGAGCTCCATGCCGAGCGGTCCGCCGCCGAGCTGGCGCCATCCGACGCCGGGTTCATCTTCCGAAACCAGGAAGCCACGACCCGGGTGCTGGTCGACGATGGCGAGACGGTCGTGATCGGCGGGCTGACGCAGAGCGAGCACACCGAGGCCACCACCGGCATTCCGCTGCTTCAAGACCTCCCGATCATCGGGCGGCTGTTCCAGGTGAAGCGGGCCCAGCAGATCCAGCAGGACCTCATCATCCTGGTCACGCCCAACATCGTGCGCAGCAACCGCTGATGGGCCTGGCGCCGAGGTCGCGGTCGACGGGAGGGCGTGCCCGGCATGCGTCGGCCGTAGTCGTGGCGTGGGTGTTGTTCGCCGCGACCGCTTGCACGGGCGTGAACATCTTCCCGACGGGTGTGGCGGCGGGGGACGACACCGGGGGGGCCCCGACCGTGGATATCACCGAACCCGCGGCCGACGCCGCCCTGACTCAGGGAGATTCGGTACGGGTGTCCGCGGACGTCACTTCGACGACCGGGCTGAATCAGGTGACGCTCTCCGGCTCGTTCATGTCCGGTACGAGCGCCTTCGAGCAGCAGGTCGTCTCCTTCTCGGGTGCGACGGACACCACGGTGACGCGATTCCTTCAGCCCGCGGGTACGCAGACAGGCGACGCACGGATCGTCGTGCAGGCGAGGGACCTGCTCGGGAACGTCGGCGTCGATACGGTCCTCGTCAGCGTGAACTAGCTGGCGCCTCCGCGGTCGCGCGCCCGTTCCGGCGTGGACTCCGCGCGGCCCTTTCTCTATATACTCTGTCGCGCATCGCCCGGCGTTGCCGGGCGTTTCTGTTGTCGGCAGTTCGGGCTTCCGCAACGTCTCCAATGAAACACATCTCATTCCATACGGCCGGTGAGTCGCACGGTCGGGGCCTCACGGCGCTGCTCGAGGGCATTCCCGCCGGACTGTCGCTCGACATGGAGCGAGACGTCGACCCGGAGCTGAAGCGCCGTCAGGGCGGATACGGCCGCGGCCGCCGGATGCAGATCGAGTCCGATCGGGCAGACCTCCTTTCGGGCGTGAGGCTCGGCGAGACGCTCGGTTCCCCGATCTCCATGGCGATCTGGAATCGGGACTGGGAGAACTGGACCGTGGCCATGGCACACGGCGCTCCCGAGGACGAGGTGAATCCGAAGGCCCTTCGCCCACACTACCTGCCGCGTCCGGGCCACGCGGACCTCGTGGGCGCGTTCAAGTACGACCGACGCGACGTTCGCGACATCCTGGAGCGCGCGAGCGCCCGGGAGACCGCGGCTCGGGTCGCCTGCGGGGCGGTCGCGAAGCGCCTGCTCGCGGAGTTCGACGTACGCATCGGCAGCCACGTGGCCTCCATCGGCTCGGTCGAGGCACCCGAGGTGGATCTCCCGGAGGACCTGAACGCGGTCGCGGACGCGAACCCGGTACGTTGCCTCGACGACGAGGCCGCCGATCGGATCATGGCGGAGATCGACGACGCCAAGGAGCGGGGAGACACGCTGGGTGGGGTGTTCGAGGTCGT
This sequence comes from Gemmatimonadota bacterium, assembly GCA_050050215.1. GTDB lineage: Bacteria > Gemmatimonadota > Gemmatimonadetes > Longimicrobiales > Gaopeijiaceae > UBA2982. Next base: position 2,964 of record JASFUR010000062.1, on the reverse strand, counting down.
GGCCACCGGTGTGCCCGTCGGGCTCGGCTCGTACGTCTCATGGGACAGAAAGCTGGACGGCCGCCTCGCCCGCGCGATGATGTCGATCCAGGCGGTGAAGGGTGTGGAGATCGGTCTGGGCTTTACCGGTGCCGTGCGTCCGGGCTCGAACGTCCACGATCCGATCGTGCGCGCCGAAGAGAAGCCCCGGGCGGGCGGGATCGGGAGGGCCTCGAACAGGGCGGGTGGCCTCGAGGGTGGCGTGACCACCGGCGAGCCCCTCGTGGTTCGGGGCGCCATGAAGCCCATCTCGACGCTCATGAAGCCGTTGCCGAGCGTCGATCTCCGGGACGGCAGCGTGGGTAAGGCGGCGACCGAGCGGAGCGACGTGTGCGCGGTGCCGGCCGCCGCCGTCGTGGGCGAGGCGATGGTCGCGCTGGTTCTCGCCGATGCTTTGCTGGAGAAGTTCGGTGGTGACTCCGTCGGTGAGATGCGCCGGAACTTCGACTCCTATCTGAGCTATCTGTCCGAGCGGGGATTCGGCGAGCGGTGACCCCCGGCGCTTGCGACCGGGTTCTTCTGGTGGGCTTCATGGGCTCGGGTAAGTCGAGTGTCGGTCGAGCGGTCGCCGAGCGGCTGGGCTGGCGTTTCGTCGACTTCGACGATGAGATCGTCGCCGAGGCCGGCACATCGATCCCCGACATCTTCAGGGGGAAGGGCGAGCCGCACTTTCGCGAGCTGGAGAACCGGGTAGCCCGGCGGCTTCTGGCCGAGAAGGGGGTCGTCCTGGGCAGCGGCGGTGGGTGGGGCGCGGTACCGGGACGGATGTCGTCGGAGGTTCCCGAGGGCACCGCATCGTTCTGGTTGCGGGTATCGGCGCCGACGGCGGTGAAGCGCGCTGCAGGGGAGCCCGGGGCCAGGCCTCTGCTGGCGGGCCCGGACCCGCTGGAGGAGGCGTCTCGGTTGCTATCGGAGCGCGAGCGCTTCTATGCAGAGGCGCAGTGGACGGTGGACACGGAGCACTGCACGGTAGAAGATGTTGCGGCACGGATTCTCGAAATTCTGAAACGAGAACACCCCGAAGTCCTGCGAGCCTGTTCTAACGAATGACCGACCGAGAGAAGTTCCTCGTCATCGTCGAGTCTCCCGCCAAGGCGCGGACGATCGGCAAGTACCTGGGCACCGGCTACGAAGTCGCGGCCTCGGTCGGTCACGTACGTGACCTGCCCAAGAAAGAGCTGGGCGTGGACGTCGAGCACGGCTTCGAGCCCAAGTACGTGACGATTCGCGGCAAGGGCAAAGTGATCTCGGAGCTGAAGAAGAAGGCGAAGAACGCGGACACCGTCATTCTGGCGACGGACCCCGATCGTGAGGGAGAGGCGATCGCGTATCATGTCGCGGAACAGCTGGGTTACGAAAAGGACCGAGCTCGCTTCCAGCGCGTGACGTTCCGCGAGATCACGAAGAACGCGGTTCAGCGTGCCCTCGAGTCGCCCGGTCCGCTGGACACGAAGAAGATCGAGGCCCAACAGGCCAGACGCATTCTGGACCGACTCGTCGGGTACAAGGTGAGCCCGCTGCTGTGGAAGCCCATCCGGCCGGGTTTGTCGGCGGGACGTGTTCAGACGGTGGCTTTGCGCCTCATCTGCGAGCGCGAGGACGAGATCCGGGCGTTCGTCCAGGAAGAGTACTGGTCGATCACGGCCCACCTCGAGCGGGACGAGCAGGCCCTCCAGGCGAAGCTCCACAAGATCGACGCCAAGGCCTTCACTCTGGAGGACGAGGAGTCCACGCAGGCCGTGCTCTCCGACATCGAGAGCACGCCCTTCGAGGTCACCGAGGTCAAGCGGCGGGAGCGTCGGAAGAACCCTGCGGCTCCTTTCACGACCTCCACGCTCCAGCAGGAGGCCTCCAAGAGGCTCCGGTTCTCGGCCCGACGCACGATGTCGAATGCTCAAAGGCTCTACGAAGGACAGGATGTCGGCGATCGCGGCCAGGTCGGTCTGATCACCTACATGAGGACGGACTCGACCCGGGTGTCGGCGGTGGCGGTGGGGCAGGCGCGCGACTGGGTGAAGGAGGAGTTCGGCGAGTCGTACATCCCGGGCGCGCCGCGCCTCTATGGGGGCAAGCAGCAGGCAGCGGCGCAGGATGCCCACGAGGCTATCCGGCCCACCGACGTCACGATCCATCCGAGCGAGGCGGCGCGCTACCTCGAGCCCGACCAGGCCAAGCTCTACGAGCTGATCTGGCTCCGGTTCGTCGCCAGCCAGATGTCGCCGGCGGTATACGACACCACGACGGTCGACTTCGACCTCACGGGTTCGAGTGGCCGCCACTACCTGTTCAGGGCGACCGGATCCATCGTGAAGTTCCAGGGCTTCACGCGGTTGTACACCGAAGCCACCGAGCTCGGCGACCACCGCCGCCTGGACGACCTCGAAGCGCTTCCGGATATCGCCGAAGGCGACCTGGCCGACCTGAAGTCCTTCGAGCCGAAGCAGCACTTCACGCAGCCGCCGCCGCGCTACTCCGAGGCCAGCCTCGTGAAGGCTCTCGAGGAGCTCGGCATCGGACGGCCCTCCACCTACGCCCAGATCATCTCGGTCATCGTGGACCGGGGCTACGTCGAGCTGGAACAGAGACGCTTCCAACCGACCGACCTCGGCGAGGTCGTCTCCAAGCTCCTCGTGCGCATCTTCCCGAACATCTTCGACGTCGAGTTCACGAGCCGGATGGAGAACGAGCTCGACAAGGTCGAGGAGGGGCAGGTCGACTGGCGGAAGCTCCTGTCCGAGTTCTACCCGGGCTTTCTGGAGCGGGTCGAGGCCGGCGAGGCGAACAGCGACGAGATCATCAAGGAGATTCTCGCGGCGGAAGGCGAGGTCTGTGAGAAGTGCGGCCGACCGATGCTCGTGCGCTGGAACCGGTTCGGGCGGTTCCTGGGCTGCTCCGGCTATCCGGAGTGCAAGAACACCCGCTCCC
>JASFUR010000061.1:0-11407 GCA_050050215.1 Gemmatimonadota bacterium | reverse complement strand
CTGATCATCGGCGTCGTCACCGTCGTCTACGACACGATCGGGGGCATGACGGCGGTCGTGTATTCGGACGTGATCCAGATGGGAGTCCTGCTCGTCGGGATCGTGGTCAGCATCGTCGTCGCAGCGGTCGAGGTCGGTGGATTCGGCGTCGTCTTCGGCAGCTTGCCCGATGCGCGCATGACGGCCGTGAACCCGTCGTGGGGTCTGGGTGGAGGCGGAGGCGAGGGCTTCCCGTTCTGGGCATTCCTCGTGGGCGGGTTCTTCCTCTATGTCTCGTACTACGGGACGGACCAGAGCCAGGTGCAGCGCGAGCTGTCCGCGCCGAGCATCGAAGAGACCAAGTGGTCGCTCGTCCTCAACGGGCTGTGCCGCTTCCCGCTCACCGCGTTGTACGTCGTACTCGGAATGGCGATGTACGCGATGCTGCAGCAATCGGAGGCGCTCCGCGCCGCCGTGCCCCCGGACAACCTCGACTACCTCGTGCCGCAGTTCGTCCTGCTCCACCTCCCGACGGGGGTCCGCGCGCTCCTCTTCGCGGCGCTCCTGTCGGCGGCGATGTCGAGCCTCGACTCGGCGCTGAACTCCCTGTCTGCTGCGACGATGCGGGACTTCATCGAGCCACGCATGGGCGAGTCGGCCCGGACCATCCTGTGGAGCAAGGTGACGACCGTCTCGTGGGGCGTGGTGATCACCGGCTTCGCCTTCGTCGTCGGAGACATCTCGCCGACCGTCATCGAGGGCATCAACCAGATCGGGTCCGCGTTCTACGGGCCGATCCTGGCGGCTTTCCTGGTGGGCATCCTGTCGCGACGGGCGACGTCCGGTGGAATCCTGGTCGGGATCCTCGCCGGCGTCGGGTTCAACGTGACGCTCTGGCTCGGCTTCCCGGGCATCTACTGGATGTGGTGGAACCTGTTCGGGTGTGCGGTGGCCAGCGTGGTGGCTCTTGGAGTGAGCGCCCTGCAGCCTGCGCCCGCTCCGGACATCGTGGCGCGCTTCACCTGGCGCGGGAAGCACGTCCTGGCGGGAGAGGGGCGCTGGGCGCTCTCCTATGGCCTGCTGGTGCTCTACTTCCTCGGCATGCTCACGCTGTTGCTCGCGCTGGGGTAGGTACAGATCGGAGCCCGGTCTTTCACCGTAGCTCGTCGGGCGACATCGTCGCCGTACGGCCCGCGTCGGCTCGGCGCACGGCCGCGATGCTCTCCGGGTCCACGGCCGGAGCGCCATTGTCGAACGTAGAGCGCACGTACGAGAGAGCCGCGGCGAGCTGCGGGTCGGTGAGACGCGCGCCAAAAGCGGGCATGACGCCGTTGAAGCTCTGCCCTTGGACCTGGATGGGACCCTGGAGCCCGTGCAGGACGATCCGGATCGGCGTATCCGCGTCGCCGGCGACCCATGACGAGGAGGACAGGGGGGGAAAGACCCCGGCGACGCCCTGGCCGCTGGCGCCGTGGCACGGAGCGCAGTTCTGGGCGAACACATCGAGGCCCACGGGACTTTCGGCCGGCTCGGGTGCCGGCCCGGCGGGGGCCGCCTCGGCGGGCGTACGCTCGAGCGCCTCACCATAGAGCCGGGCCATGCTCTCGTGGAGGTCCGCCACGTCCTGCTGGCCCCCCTGTCGGGACAGCGCCGCCATGGCCTGGTGCATGCCTCGCATCTGCTGGTCCCACTCGCGAACCGTGCCGAGGCCCATGCCACCCGCGCCGCCGCCCATCATGCCGGACCCTCCCATCATCCCGCCGCCGCCCATGGCGCCGTCGTCCATCATCATGCCATGAGCACTCGTCGTCTGGGCGTGCATCCGCTGCATCGACTCGAAGAGCTGCCGCTGCTCCGGAGAGAGCTCCGCCGCACCGGAGCGGTAACGCATCGTCAGGGAGTCGTAGGTGCTGTCCATCCGCCCGTACAGAGCACGCAGCTCGGCGGTGTCGGAGGTCGCACCGCCGCTGCACCCGGCGGACAGGAGCAGGAAGGCCGTGCAACATCCCATGAACAGCGCGTTCGTCTTCATTCGACTTTCTCCTCCGAGACTGCGGCTAGCTCAGGGGAAGAAGCCCTGCCGCTTGAACGCCCCGACCACGTACGCGTAGGCAGGTGGCAACGCCCCCGGCGCCTCCTCTATGATTCCGGAAGCGAGCTTCAGCGTTGCGCGCGGCGCGGCGGCCTCGGTGACCGCGCTGCCACAAGGTCAGTCACGGTCGGCACCGCGCATCACCCCGCAATCATGTCGTCACTTCTCGATCGGCGCCCTCACCAGGTTGCCCCACTCGGTCCAGGAGCCGTCGTAGTTCCTGACGTTCGGGAAGCCGAGCAGATGGTGCAGCACGAACCAGGTGTGGCTCGAGCGCTCGCCGATGCGGCAGTACGCCACCACGTCGTCACCCTCGGACAGCCCGACCTCGTCCTCGTAGATCGCCTTCAGGTCGTCGACCGGCTTGAACGTGCCGTCGTCGTTGGCGGCCCGCTTCCACGGCACGCTCGAGGCGCCGGGAATGTGCCCGCCGCGCAGCGACCCCTCCTGCGGATAGTTCGGCATGTGCAGCAGCTCGCCCGAGTACTCCTGGGGCGAGCGCACGTCGACGAGGCGGCCACCGGCGCCCACGTGCTTCATGACGTCGTCGCGGAACGCGCGGATCGGCTCGTCCTTCCGCTCGACGGTCGGGTACTCGGCCCGGGCCCGCTCCGGAACGTCGGTCGTCATCGGACGCTCCTCGGCGACCCACTTCTGTCGGCCGCCGTTCATGAGCCGCACGTCGGGGTGGCCGAAGAGACTGAAGACCCAGAGCGCGTACGCGGCCCACCAGTTGAAGTTGTCTCCGTAGAAGACGACGGTGGTGTCGCGCGAGATGCCCCTGCTCGCCATGAGCTCGGCGAACGCGTCGGCCGTCAGGTAGTCGCGCGTGACCGGATCGTTCAGGTCCATGTGCCAGTCGATCTTGATCGCGCCGGGGATGTGGCCCGTGTCGTACAGCAGCACGTCCTCGTCGGATTCGACGATGACGACGTCTGGGTCGTCGAGGTGCTCCGCGACCCAGTCGGTGGATACGAGAAGCTTCGGGTTCGCGTACTGATCGTGCTCCGGGCGGGTGTCGGGCTGGACAGACATGGCAATTCGTCCGTGGAAGGAGGGTCCTTGGACGCCTGGCTACCCGCGACCCGGCGCTCGGTTCAACCGGGACGGAACCGGCGGTCGCCCCGCCGGTAGCCTTCACGCATGAGCATGCCGCCACGACTGGCCAAGATCGCAGAGCGCTTCCGCGGGGCGCCGAAGGACCTGAGGGTCCAGGCGCTCCTCGGCTACGCGAGGAAGGTCCCGGCGCTTCCCGACGAATACGCCGAAGACCGTTCGCTGCTCGAGCAGGTCCACGAGTGCCAGACGCCGTTCTTCCTCGCGTCCACCGTGGACGACGACGGCCACGTTCACGTCTTCTTCGACGCGCCGCCCGAGGCCCCGACCATCCGAGGGTTCGCGGGCATCCTGCGCGAGGGGCTGGAAGGGGAGCCGTGGCAGGACGTGCTCGCGGTGCCGCCGGACTTCTACTCCGGCATGGGCCTCGAGACCGTGGTATCGCCGCAGCGGCTCAACGGCATGGGGGCGATCCTGGGACGGTTGCAGCGACAGGTGCGCGAGCAGGTTGAGGGCTGAGGCGCGTGCCCACTCCCATCGCGGTAGCCGTCGTCCACGGAGTGGGCATCCAGGGCTCGGACTTCGCCGAGCCGATGATCGCCGAGCTGACGGACCGGTTCGCCGACGAGCTCGGCATGAAGCGGGCGGAGGCGACCGAGCAGCTCCTCTTCGAGGCCGTGCACTGGGCGCCGGCCCTGCAGGGCGCGGAGACGAAGCTCTGGCGCAAGGTCACGTCCAAGGAGGATCTGGACTTCGTGAAGCTCCGGAAGTTCATGGTGGACTTCGCCGGCGACGCCATCGCATATCAGCCGCTCCCCAAGAGCCGTGACGTCTACGACTCCGTCCACGCGGTGCTAGCGAAGGCGCTGCGGGCGCTCGCGCGGACGGCGGGCTCCAAGGCTCCGCTCTGTGTCATCTCCCACAGCCTCGGCACGATCATCAGCAGCAACTACTTCTACGACCTCTCGCAGAGCCGACGCCCCGGCATGGTCAGCAAGGCCGTCCGGGACGTGAAGAAGTGGACGCCGTTGGAGAACGGGGAGACGCTGACACTCTTCTACACCCTGGGCAGCCCGATCGCGGTATGGAGCCTCAGGTACGAGGACTTCGGAACGCCGATCCCGGTGCCGGCGCCGAAGCTGTCGCACCACCATTCGGGGTTGAAGGGAGAGTGGGTGAACTTCTACGATGCAGACGACATCATCGGCTACCCGCTGCGGGGCCTCAACGACGCCTACAAGAAGTCGGTGGATAGGGACGTTGCGGTGAACGTGGGCGGGCTGCTCTCGAACTGGAATCCGCTGTCCCACACGGCGTACTGGACGGACGGCGACGTGACGAAGTCGATCGGCGCGTCGCTCGCCGGGCTGTGGCGGCAGCTCAATCCGTGAGGTTTGCGATGCATCGATTCGTGGCACTGGCGATCCTGGCGCTCACCGCCTGTGACGCCGGGGGAGGGGCCGACCAGGTCCCGGGTCGGACGGTCGCCCTCCTCGACTACCAGGCGACCGTCCCGGCCAGCATGCAGGAGCACCCCTCGACCAACTCGATGCGGCTCGCGCAGTACGTCGTGTCTCGTGACGACGGGACCGAGGCGGAGGTGATCGTCTACTATTTCGGGCAGGGTCAGGGCGGCAGCGCCGAAGCGAACATCGTGCGCTGGAGTCATCAGTTCACCGGCCCGGATGGCGATCCCGTCACACCGCACGTGATGGACGTCGAGGGTACCGCGTTCCCGACGACGCTTGCTGAGTTCGAGGGCACGTACCGGCGAGGTATCGGCATGGGAGACGAGGCGGAGCCGGAGCCAGGTCAGGCGTTGGTGGCCGCCGTGGTCGAGACGCCCAGGGGCAACCTCTTCCTCCAGCTCTTCGGCGACCGGGCGGCGGTGGCCGCCACCCGGGACGACTTCCTGTCGATGGTGACGTCGATTCGTCCGACCGGGGGGAGCGTCTGAGGCGGTCCGGCGAGGGCTCCTGGGAGGGCTCAGCGGTGGAGGCACGTCGGGCTTCTACATCATCCGGCTCATCAGCGACTCGGCCTGCTCTTCGCTGAGCCCCAGCGGGCGCCGCGCGAGCGGCGGACCCTCCTGCAGGACGGGCTCCGTGGCATCGAGCGCCGGCCGGTCGGTCTCGAAGAAGAGGCCGATGTAGATCGTGTCACCCCATTCCATCGCCCGCTCGCAGGCGCTCTTCCAGTCGCTGGGGTCGTGCCCGGACTCCTCGAGCTTCTTCACGCGAGACTTGAAGAACGGGTAGTCGTTGTCGTGGTTGAAGGTCACGCAGGGGCTGAAGACGTCGATGAGCGCGAAGCCCCGGTGTCGGATCCCTCCCTTGATGAGCTCGGTGAGGTGCTTCGGGTCGCCGCTGAAGCCGCGCGCCACGTACGTGGCCCCGTTCATGATGGACGACGTGAGCGGGTTGATGGGCCACTCCAGGTTGCCCATCGGCGTGCTCTTGGTCTTCATGTCGAGCCTGCTCGTGGGCGAGATCTGACCGGTCGTGAGTCCGTAGATCTGATTGTCCATCACGACGTACGTGAGGTCGATGTTGCGGCGAGCGGTGTGCATGAGGTGGTTGCCGCCGATGCCGTAGCCGTCCCCGTCCCCGCCGGTCGCGACCACCGTGAGCTCGTGGTTGGCGAGCTTGGCGCCGGTCGCGACCGGGAGCGAGCGGCCGTGCAGGGTGTGCATGCCGTACGCGTTCATGTAGCCGGGCAGATTCGACGAACAGCCGATCCCACTCACGATCAACAGCTCGTGGGGGAGAAGCTCCAGCTCGAAGCAGGCCCGTTGCAGCGCGTTCAGCACGCCGAAGTCCCCGCAGCCCGGGCACCAGTCCGGATCCACCCGGCCCTTGAAGTCCTTGGCCGACTCGGGCGTGCGGGGAAGGTCCAGCGTGGCCGTCTCGAGAAGCGTTGCCTCGGTCATACGATCACCTCCTGTGTGGGAACGTAGACGGCTGCCTCGCGCTCCATGATCTCGAGCACGCCGTCCACGACGTGCCTGGGCGTGAACGGTTCCCCGTCGTACTTGCGGATGTGGGCGTCGGCCGCGATCCCGGTTTCGCCCCTGAGGTAGTGCGCAAACTGTCCGGTGTAGTTGTTCTCGATCACGATGACGCGCTTCGCCCCCGATAGCAGGCCGGCGACCTCGTCGGCGTGGAACGGGACGATCCACTTGATGGCAAGCTGGTTCGCGGTCACACCCTGCTCGGCCAGGTGGGCGATCGCCTCCTTCACGACACCGTAGGTGGAGCCGAAGCCCACGAGCGTCACCTCGGCGTCCTCGGGTCCTTCGATCGTGGGCGGTGCGACGGAGGCTGCGACAGTCTCGAGCTTCCGGGCCCGCTTCTCGACCATCCGCCGGCGCTTGAGCGGGTTCGTGAACTCGTCGCTGATGAGCACGCCCGCCTCGTCGTGCTCGTCGGTCGCGACCACGTGCACGTACCCCTCGGCGCCGGGCAGGACCCTGGGCGAGATGCCCGTTTCGGTGTCCGCGTACCGGTGGTAGTCGCCGTTCGGCGACGGGTCGACGAGGAGCTCCCCTCGGTCGATCGCGGGGTGCAGGTCGACGTCGTCGGGATCGAAGGTGAACGTGCCCTCCGAAAGCAGCAGATCCGAGAGCACGATGGCGGGGCACTGCGCCCGATCGATCAGGTTGAAGAGCTCGGGCATCGTGTTGTACGCGTCGAGCGCGTTCCGCGGCGCTACGATGAAGCGCTCGTAGTCGCCCTGGCTCGCGCCGAGCACCTGGCGCAGGTCGCCCTGCTCCGTCTTGGTGGGGACGCCTGTCGAGGGGCCCGCGCGCATCACGTTGATGAAGACCGCTGGGATCTCCATCATCGCCGCGCTCCCTATGGCCTCGGTCATGAGGGCGAAGCCTCCGCCGGAGGTCGCGCACATGGCGCGCGCGCCAGAATGCGCGGCCCCGATCGTCATGTTCGCCACGCCGATCTCGTCTTCGACCTGGCGGACCATGATGCCGAGCGAGCGCCCGTGCTGCGCCATCCAGTGCAGAATCCCGCTGGCCGGGCTCATCGGGTACGCCGCGTAGAACCTCACGCCTGCCGCTGCGCCGCCGATCGCCAGCGCGTCGTTGCCCGCCCATACGCCGAGTGGCTTGTCGCCACGAGGTAGCGGGTCGGCAAAGGAGTCGAAGTTCTCCTTCGAGTACTCATAGCCCGCTCGGGCCACGGAGACGTTCTCGTCGACGACCGCCTGGCCCTTCCGGCCGAGCATTTGACCGAGCGCTTCCTCGAGCGGATCGAAGTCGAGCCCGATCAGGTCCATCAGCACGCCGAGCGCGAGCGTGTTCTGGATCACCTTGTTCTTGCTCTCGTTCGAGAGCTCCTTCACCGGGATGGCGCACATGCCCACTCCCGGCCCGGGCTCCCCGGGCGTGACGTTGTCGCTGTTGAAGAGGACGCGCGCTCCATCGCCCATCAGCTCCAGATGCCGGTCCATCGTGCCCTGATCGAGGCACACGAGGACGTCCATCTTGTCGCCGTGGCTCAGAACCTCCTCCGTCCCGGTCCGCAGGACCAGGAGGATGTGGCCGCCGCGGATGATCGACTGGTGGGCGTTGTACGAATACAGGTGGAGTCCCCGCCGGGCGAAGATCCGGGCCAGGATGTTGCCGGGAGTCGCGATGCCTTGGCCGGCCGCTCCTCCGATGGCGATCGAAAGGTCGAGGTGGCTGTTGCTCAACGTCTTCTCCCTCGCGCCGGTCGGGCGGCGCATGCGAGCTACCTACCGCGCGGCCCGTGTCGCCGCTCAGCAACACCGACCGGACGGTGAAAGTGCGGTGGCGGGGCCGCGTCCGAAAGAAGCGGGGGCGGTGTCCCCCCATTGTGCTTCTCGGAACACGAGGCACCTTCAGTACCGTGACTGCCCGACGCGGGCGATGGATTAACCGTCCTCTCCTGCCCGACCCGAGAACGTGAATTGATCGCCCGCATCCGGCGTGTGCGCGACGCCCTCCTGGCGCGCATGGCCGGAGCCGAAGACACCTTCATGATGCTGGTGGCCGCTTGTATCGGCTGCCTGGGTGGGCTGGGTGCAGTCGGATTCCGGGCCCTGATCAGCGGTGTGCAGCGGATCGCCTGGGGTGACCTGCCCTACTCGATCGATCTCGTGGCGGGCCACCCCTGGTGGTGGATCGTCATCGTGCCGGCGATCGGGGGACTCCTCGTGGGTCCCCTCGTCTGGTTCCTGGCGCGGGAGGCCTCCGGTCACGGCGTTCCCGAGGTGATCGAGGCCGTGGCGCTGAAGTCCGGCGTGATCCGCCCGCGCGTCGTGGCCGTGAAGAGCTTGGCCTCGGCCCTGACGATCGGCACCGGGGGCTCGGTCGGCCGCGAGGGCCCGATCGTTCAGATCGGTGCGGCGTTCGCTTCGGGCATCGGTCAGGCCCTCCATGTCTCGGGCTCGAGGCTACGCACGCTGGTCGGCTGCGGCGCGGCCGCCGGGATCGCGGCCACGTTCAACGCGCCGGTGGCGGGCGCGCTCTTCGCCGTGGAGGTGATCCTCGGCGACTTCGCGGTCGCTCGCTTCAGCCCCATCGTCATCTCCTCGGTTCTCGCGACCGTGGTGTCGCGCCACTTCCTCGGCGACAGCCCCGCGTTCGATGTGCCTCCCCACGGTCTGGTGAGCGCGTGGGAGCTGGGGATCTACGTGGTGCTCGGTCTTGCCGCGGCGGCCGTCGCCCTGCTGCTCATCTGGATCGTCTACTGGATGGAGGACGTCTGGAAGAAGCTTCCCCTGGCGGGTTGGGTCATGCCCGCCGTCGGCGGATTGATCGTCGGGGGGATCGGGCTCGCGTACCCGCACGCCCTCGGCGTGGGCTACGAGGCGATCAACCTGGCGCTCGACGGCAGGCTCGCGCTCTCGGCACTGCTGGCGCTCGTCGTCGTGAAGCTGCTCGCCACGAGCGTGACGCTCGGCTCGGGGGGTTCGGGGGGCGTCTTCGCGCCGTCCCTCTTCCTGGGCGCGATGCTCGGTGGCGCGATCGGCTACTTCGCGAACCTGTGGTTCCCGAACGTCACCGAGGTGTCCGGAGCCTATGCGCTGGTCGGCATGGGAGCGGTCGTCGCGGGCACCACGCACGCGCCGATCACCGCCATCCTCATCATCTTCGAGCTCACGTCCGACTACACGCTGATCCTGCCGCTCATGGCGTCGTGCATCATCGCGACCGTCGTGACGACGACGGTACGCAAGGAGTCGATCTACACGCTCAAGCTGCTCCGCCGCGGCGTGGACATCTTCAAGGGCCGGGAGCTGAACGTCCTGAAGTCGCTCGAGGTCGACGACGTGATGACGCGCGATCTGCCGAGGGTTCGCGAGGACGAGCCGCTCGCGTCACTCATCGAGAGGATGGCGACCACGAGCGCGAGCTCGCTGTACGTGACGGCCGACGGCGACCGCTACCTGGGCCGCATCGAGTTCCCCGACCTCCGGCGGACCCTGGTCAACGCCGACGTCCTGACCGACCTCATCGTCGCGGGTGACGTCGTCCACAAGGACGACCTGTTGGTGCGGCCCCACGAGCGTCTCGACGTCGTGATGCGCATGCTGGCCACCCGCGGGCCGGACGAGCTCGCCGTCGTCTCGAGAGACGGCAAGCTCCTCGGCGGCATCACCCGCCGCCATCTCCTGGACGCCTACAACCAGGAGCTCCTCAAGCGGGACATGGCATCGAGCATCGGCGCGGCCGTCTCGAGCGCGGCCAGCCACGAGGTCCACTTCGGTGGTGACTCTACGATGCTCGAGGCCGACGCGCCGGGCCCCATGTGTGGCAAGGCCCTGAGGGAGCTGGATCTGCGGGCCCGCTTCGGCGTGCAGTGCCTCCTCGTCCTCCGACCGGCTCAGCCGGGCTCGGAGGACCGCATCGAGATGGTCCCGGGGCCGGACACGGTGATCCAGCGGGGCGACCGCCTCTTGCTGATGGGCTCGAACGAGGCGCTCGCGACAGTCAGCCGCTGGTAGCCGGGAGCCGGGGCCCAGCGCGTCGCCGGGCCCCAGCGGCTTCTACTCCGCCCGGTCCGCCGGCCAGCGCGTGTCGATCGGCAGCGACGGGTCGGCCGTGATCCGCATCGTCGCGCAGTGGTGGTACGTGAACATGCCCGGGTTGTTGACGCCGTGCTCGTTCATGAACTGGATGATCTGAAGCGTGCAGTGCTCGCAATCGATGTTCGGGAGGCGCACGTCCGTCTCGTAGGTCTGCATCTCCGAGGGACGGGTGTCGTGATACCACAGACCGTCGACGAGGACCGGCGGAACCGGCGGATCCTGGATCGCCCCGGACACGGAGATCGGCCCGCGCTCGCCTTGGCGCGTCACGGCCTCGGGATCCGGAGGAAGCTCGTTCGGCGAGTTCACCGCGAGCGCGATGCGGTAATGCCCGGGGTGGTAGATGGTCTCCAGCACGGCGATGTGCAGCGACTGACCACCGGTCGCCTCGTTCACCGCGTAGGTCGGCTCCCCCCAGTCGGTGTTCGACCCGCCGCACGGTCCGGCCTTCTGCGGGTCGCCTCGATCGTCCTCGACGATCCAGGAGATCGGCTCGAGCAGCTTGAAGTGCATCGGCTCGGGGGCCGGGGCGGAGGCGGGCGCGCTCGGTGCCGTGGTGGCGGCAGCGGCGACGAAGGTCAGAACGCGGAGGGAGGGTCTCATCGGGGTCTCGCTGACGAGGGTTCGGCGTTTGCCGGTATCATGTGAAAGGACACGCACGGAGCGCCCGCTGTTGCCCCGGGGGGCGGAGCGATCAGCCGTCGGAGCCTTCCTGACCGACGCACATCAGCCGCGTCACACCTTGCGGGAGCTCGTCCGACGCCCGACGACCCACGTAGCCTACGGCTCCGGGCGTGCGCGCGACGAAGAGGAGCACGGCGGTCTCGGAAGCGACGGTCGGTGGCGGTCGCGTGCCGTGGAAGTAGCGCTCGTTCCAGTATGGAGCCAACTCGGTCACGGACTGGCCCAGCACGAGCCGAGAGAAGCGCTCTCTGAGCTCGGCGGAGGGAGGGAGGTTCACCGGATGGGCCGCCGCTCCCGACGGCCAGAAGCGCTCCCTCATCAGGAAGAGCTGACGAATCCGGTCCAGGTCGGTGTCGCCGTCCGAGGCGGCGGGAAGGCTCGCGACCACGCAGGGCGTGACCTCCGTCTCCTGTCTCGCCGAGCGTGGGGGCGCATGCGCCCCGGCCGCTAGAAGAGCGAGGAGAAGGACGCGAACCATCCGTCCGGGATCCGGATCGAGGGATGTCGTGAGAACTGCCGGCCGACCTT
>JASFUR010000060.1:0-11515 GCA_050050215.1 Gemmatimonadota bacterium | reverse complement strand
AGGCTGCCTGGAATGCCTGGCTCGACGCGGGGCGGAACGTTCCCAAGGGGTTCTCGGCGTTCCTGAGGACGGCCGAGGTCTGGGACCTCGACGACGGCAGGGTCGCGATCGGGGGGCTCGCCGAGCCCGCCGCGGAGCGCCTCGCCGAGCCCGCCGTGATCGAGGCCATCCGCGAGGGTCTCGCACCGCATCTGGGTCGGGCGCCGAGGCTGGTGGTGACCCCCTCGTCCCCGGGGGCGTCCGGCGCCCGGCGGGTGACGGCGGAGGAGGTGAGGGACGATGCCCTGAAGGCCCTGTATCGCCAGGAACCCCGCCTACAGCGGGCGGTAGAAGAACTCGATCTCGAGCTCATGGATTAGGGACGACCTGCCAAGATGACCGACCTCCAGCAGTTGATGCGTCTGAGCCAACAGCTCCAGACCAAGATGAGCGAGCTCCAGGAGTCCCTGGAGTCGCAGACCCTCTCGGCTACGTCGGGCGGTGGCATGGTCACCGTCACCGTGGACGGGAAGGGCCAGGTCAAACAGGTGCAGATCGATCCGACCTGTGTCGATCCACGCGATGTGGAGATGCTGGAGGACCTCGTCCTGTCGGCCGTCTCGGAGGCGCAGTCGAAGGCCCGGACGGCATACGAGCAGGAGATGCAGAAGGCCACCGGTGGTCTGCCCCTGAACATCCCCGGGCTCCCCAAGCTTTTCTGATCGGCCGGAGCAGCGCCGCATGGGCGTGATCGAGCGGCTCACCGAGGAGTTCTCCCGCCTGCCCGGGATCGGTTCGAAGACCGCGCTCAGGCTGGTGCATCACCTCATGAAGGGATCCAAGGAGGACACGAGGCGCCTTGCGTCCTCGCTCGTCGACCTGGCCGACAAGATCCGCCGGTGTCGCCGGTGCGGAAACTTCGCCGAGGCGGAGTTGTGCGAAGTCTGCACGAGCCCGCGTCGGGACCCGTCGGTCCTCTGCGTGGTGGAAGAGGCCTACGAGGTGGGCGCGATCGAGCGCACGGGCCAGTACCGCGGGCTGTTCCACGTTCTGGGAGGGCGACTCTCGCCGCTCGACGGGATCGGGCCGGACGAGCTGAACGTGGCGTCGCTCCTGGACCGCGTCGCGGCCTCGCAAGGGGAGATCCAGGAGGTTATCGTCGCGACCAACGCCAGCGTCGAGGGGGAGGCCACGGCCGTCTTTCTGGAGCAGGAGATCCGAGCGATGGGAACCCGGGTCACCCGGCTGGCGCGCGGGATTCCGGTGGGGAGCGACCTCGAGTACGTGGACGGGACGACGATCGCCCAGGCGTTGGCGGGACGGAGGGAGATGTGAGGATGAACAGGACCTTGAAGACCGCGACCTTGACCGTGCTCGCTGCCGCGGCCGCC
Source organism: Gemmatimonadota bacterium (assembly GCA_050050215.1). GTDB lineage: Bacteria > Gemmatimonadota > Gemmatimonadetes > Longimicrobiales > Gaopeijiaceae > UBA2982. Next base: position 10,145 of record JASFUR010000060.1, on the reverse strand, counting down.
GGAGCGCTGGCCGCGCTCGTCGTTCGCGGCCAGATCCACCGTCACCGCAGGGATCTCTTCAGCCCGCGGGCCTTCCGCCGACTTGCGGCGCTGGGCCACATGAGTCGTGAGCCCGCCTCCATCGACGCCATTCGGGTCCTGCGCGACTTCATCTCGTGGGAGCCCCGTCAGGCACTCCGGGATCGGGCCCGGGCGATCGTGGATCGCATGATGTCGGAAGCGGCCGACCTGGGCATCTCCCCCGGCCCGGAAACCGCTTGATCACAAGCACCTTGCCCCTAAGCTCGGGCGAGCCGAGTTTACGTCGCCGCCAGGCTCGTGCCACCGGCCGCGAGGTGATCGCTGATCGCTCCGGTGCCCCCTCATCCAGGCGAGAGCGAGAGCATTTTGGCTCCTTCAAACGTCAGTCGCGGGAGGTAGCGTCGACCCATGTCGATGATCAACTACGCTTCCCGTGAGATCAATTGTAAGATCGTGTACTACGGGACCGGTCTGGGCGGAAAGACCACCAATCTCGAGTACATCTACTCGAGGGTGAATCCGGAGACCAAGGGAAAGATGATCTCGCTCGCGACCGAGTCCGAGCGAACCCTGTTCTTCGACTTCCTGCCGATCGATCTCGGCGAAGTACGGGGCTTCAAGACCCGGTTCCACCTGTACACGGTGCCCGGTCAGGTCTACTACAACGCGAGCCGTCGGCTCATTCTGAAGGGCGTGGACGGCATCGTCTTCGTGGCGGACTCGCAGGCGTCCCGCGCAGAGGCGAACATCGAGTCGATGCACAACCTCTACGAGAACCTCGAGACGTACGGGTACGATCTCGAAAACATTCCGTTCGCGATTCAGTACAACAAGCGAGACATGGACAACATCCTCCCCGTGGAGGAGATCCGAGCCCAGATCAATCCGATGGGTGTCCCCGACTTCGAGGGCACCGCGATCGAGGGCAAGGGCGTGTTCGAGACGCTCTCGTGCGTGAGTAAGCTGGTCGTCGAATCCCTCTCTTGAGCCCAGAGTAACTCCGATGTCTGGGAGTCGATTCACCCTCCCTAACATCATCACGGTGGCGCGCATCGCGATGTGCCCCGTCATCTTCTGGCTCGCGATGTCACCTGGGGCCGGGGCCCGTTTCGGCGCCTTCGTGCTCTTCGTCGTCGCGGGGCTGTCCGATGTATGGGACGGGTATCTGGCGCGCAGGTACGATCTCATCACCGACATCGGCAAGCTGTTGGACCCGATCGCCGACAAGCTCTTGCTGCTCGTCACGTTCATCCCGTTCTACCTGATCTCGCATCGCGGCACGGTGCTCGACGAGCTGCCCTGGCCGTGGGGGATGATGCCGATGTGGGTCATGATCGTGATCCTCGGTCGGGAGCTCTTCATCACCCTCTTCCGTCAGTACGCGGTCCGGCGAGGCGTGGTGATCGCCGCCGGAAAGTCGGGCAAGCACAAAGCGCTCTTTCAGTCGCTGTTCGTGGGCGGGCTGCTTCTGCTCTACCCGCTGCGGGTCGTGGCCGTCGAGCAGGGCTGGCAGGGAGGGCTCTGGGAGGCCTGGTCCCGCTTCCACGGCGCCTGGGTGTCGATCACGCTCGCCATCGCGATCGTGCTGACGGTCTATTCGATGTTCGACTACCTGTGGTCGTATCGCTCGGTAGTCGGGATCCGGGACTGATGCCCGGACCAGGACCCGCCGGGACGAGGCGGGCGGCGTGACCGACCCCGGACCCCCGGTCGCGGCTCTGGTCACGGTCGGCAACGAGCTCCTGTACGGGGAGACGGTGGACACGAACGCGGCCTGGTTGGGGCGGTCGCTGGCCCGTCTCGGGGTCGAGGTGCGTCGCTCGTTCACGGTCCGGGACATCGCCTCCGACATCCAGGAGGCCGTGCGCACCGCGATGGACGGTGCGGACCTGGTCCTCGTCTCCGGCGGGCTCGGGCCCACCCGTGACGACCTGACGAAAGCGGCCGTCGCCGAGCTGCTCGGCCTCGAGATCAGGCTGGATCAGAGCCTTCTGGACCGTCTGGCCGAACGGTTCAAGGCACGGGGCTACGACCGGTTGCCCGAACCGAATCGGACACAGGCTGAGGTACCCGAGGGCGCGATCGTGCTCCGAAACCCCAACGGTACCGCTCCGGGGCTCGTCCTCGACGCCGACTCCTGTCTGGTGGTGCTGCTTCCGGGGGTGCCGAGGGAGCTGAAGGGCATCTTCGACGGAGACCTGACCCCCCTCGTCCGGAAGCGCCTGTCGGACCGGCTGGTGCCGATCCACCACCGGATGATCCACACGACCGGGCTTCCCGAATCCAGGCTGGCGGAGCTCCTCGACGATCTCCTGCCGGACGACATGGGTCCGGTGGGGATCGCGTTCTTGCCGGACGTGCGCGGCGTGGATCTGCGGTTGAGCGCCCGAGGCGTGACGGAAGACGAGGCCGACGAATGGTTCGACCGCGTCGAGAAGGCCATCGAGCCCGCCATAGGGAAATGGCGCTTCGATGCGGGGTCCGGTGACGTCGCGGAGGCGCTGAGCGAGGCGCTGAGAGCGCGGGGCAAGACGGTGGCGACCGCTGAGAGCTGCACCGGTGGGCTCGTCGCCAAGCGGATCACCGATCTGCCGGGCTCGTCCGATGTGTTCGTGGGTGGTGTCGTCGCCTACCACAATGCCGTGAAGGTGGCCGAGCTCGGCGTCTCCGCTGCCGACATCGAGGAGTACGGCGCCGTCTCGGAGCCCGTCGCGCGGCAGATGGCTCGCGGGGTCTGCGAGCGCTTCGGGGCCTCCACCGGGATCGGAATCACCGGGGTCGCCGGTCCGGGCGGAGGAAGCGCAGAGAAGCCGGTCGGCACCGTATGGATCGGAATCGCCGTGGGCGAGGAAGTCGATGCGCGCCTCGTGAGCTTGCCGGGCGACCGGAGGGCGGTTCGGGAGCGCGCGGCCCAGGCCGCGGTCAGCTGGCTGCTGCGGAGGGTTGTCGGGGCCTGAACCCGCGCCCTCCATTTGGTATCTTGTACATCGTCCGCTGAAGGACGAGACGTCTAGCCCGAAACCAGGCGAGAGAAGAGGACGATGACGGACACCGTACCGAAAGACGAGGAGCTCGCGGACGACGGCGTCACCGAAGCCGGTGACGAAGCGTCCGAGGCCTCGGCGGACGGACCCGACGAGTCCGCCGGTGGCCCGGGTCCCGGCGACGCTCCACCAGGAGGAGACGAGGTGGCCGCTCTTCGCACAGAGTTCGACGACCTGAATGATCGGCACCTGAGGCTGGTGGCGGAGTTCAACAACTTCCGCCGCCGGACCGAGCAGGAGCGGCTGAGCGCATGGGCGCGGGCCCAGGCCGATCTCGTCGCCAAGTTCCTGGACGTCCTGGACGACCTGCATCGGGTCGCCGAGCTGGATCTCTCGAACGCCACGGTCGAGACGATCATGGAGGGCATCGATCTGGTCGAGCGTAAGTTCATGCGCGTGCTTGCGGACTCGGGCGTCGAGGTCATCGACCCTCAGGGGGAGCGGTTCGATCCCGAGATCATGGAGGCGATGATGCGTGTTCCTGCCGAGTCCACGGATCAGGACGAGGAGGTCGCACAGGTCTTCCAGAAGGGGTACTCCCTCAAGGGCGCACTCGTCCGGCCGGCGCGGGTGAGCGTCTACAAGGATGGGTAGCGGGTGCGGAGGACGATGAGTGTCTGCGCCCAGTAAGGATTTCTACCAGATCCTCGGCGTCCCGGAGAAGGCGAGCCAGGACGACATCAAGAAGGCGTACCGCAAGCTCGCCAAGAAGCACCACCCGGACGCGAATCCGGGTGATGCCGGGGCTGCGGAGCGCTTCAAGGAGATCGGTGAGGCGTACTCCGTGCTGAGCGATGCGGAGAAGCGCAAACAATACGACCAGATGCGGAAGCTGGGCGGCCTGGGTTTCGGTCGCGGTCGGCCGGGCCCCGGTCAGGGCGCCGGGGGTGGTTTCCGTGGAGCCCAACCCGAGGGCAACTTCTCGTTCGACGACCTGCAAGGCGGCTTCGGCAACATCTCGGACCTCTTCAGCTCGCTCTTCGACCTGGGCAAGCGTGGCCAGCCGGGCGGGTCGAAGCCCGGGAGACAGAAGGGCCAGAACGTCGAGTACGTCGTGGAGATCCCGTTCCTCACGGCTGTGCGTGGCGGCAAGATCTCGGTCGACGTGGCCATCACCGAGGACTGTGCCACCTGCGGGGGAGACGGCGCGAAGCCCGGCACCCAGATGCGCCGGTGCGACGAGTGCAAGGGAACCGGCACGGTCTCGTTCGGGCAGGGCGGATTCGCCGTGAAGCGGCCCTGTCCGGCGTGTTTCGGGCGCGGCAAGATCCCGCAGTCGCCGTGCGACGTGTGTCACGGGCGTGGTGCGATCCGTCAGAATCGCAAGATCCAGATCAACGTGAGACCGGGCGTAGACACCGGCTCGAAGGTCAGACTGTCAGGGCAGGGAGAGCGTGGCCGGGCCGGCGGGCCTCCCGGAGATCTGATCATCACGTACAAGGTCCAACCGCACCGCTTCTTCAAGCGGAAGGGTCTCGACATCTACGTGACCGTGCCCATCAACATCGTCCAGGCGACGCTCGGCTCGAAGATCCGCGTGCGCACGATCACGGACAAGAAGGTCGTGCTGAGCATCCCCAAGGGGACCCAGTCGGGCACGAAGTTCCGCATCCGGGGTCAGGGCATCAAGAAAGCCGACAGGATCGGCGATCAGTACGTCGAGGTGGTCGTGCAGGTCCCCGACGAGCTCAGCGGCGACGAGCAGAAGGCGATGGAGGAGTTCGCGGAGGCCAGCGGCCTCAAGCACTAGGCCCCCTGGGCCGTGCGTCGGACCGGGAGGATCCGACGACCCTCGCCGATCAGGCCTTCGCCGTGATCCCGGCCTTCAGGATGCGACCGCCGCCCAGGAGCCGGTCCCCGTCGAACAGCACGGCGGACTGCCCCGGCGTGACCGCCGGTTGCGCCTCGGCCAGCGCGAGGAGGAGGCCCGAGTCGTCCTCCTCGACCGTGGCGGTGACGGCCGGAGCCCTGTAGCGCAGCTGGACGTGGACCGCACTGCCGGCCCGGGGCGGCGCGGTCAACCAGTTCACATCCCCCACGCGGACCTCGTCCCGGAAGAGCTCGTCCCGGGTGCCCACGACGATCTCGCGGCGCTCGGCGCGGACCTCGAGCACGTACAGCGGCTCTGGAAAGCCACCCCCGAGCCCCTTCCGTTGCCCGACCGTGAAGCCCGCATAGCCGTGGTGCTCACCTACGACCTCGCCGTCCGCCCGCACGATGGGGCCCGACTCGAGCGCCGGATGCGGGCCGAGGCGCCGCTCGAGGAGGTCCCGGTAGTCGCCCGTGGGTACGAAGCAGATCTCCTGCGACTCCGGCTTGTCCGCCGTGACGAGCTCGAGGGCCCGGGCTCGGGCGCGCACCTCGTCCTTGGTCAGCTCGCCGAGGGGGAAGTCCAGAGCGGGCAGAAGCTCGACCGGGAGCCCCCATAGGAAGTACGCCTGGTCCTTGGCCTCGTCGAGACCACGCAGGAGGCTCGAGCCCTCGGGGGTGTGCCGCGAACGCACGTAGTGGCCCGACGCGATCCGGTCGCAGCCCAGCGCGCGGCCTCGCTTCATCAGGTCGCGGAACTTCGTGTTGCTGTTGCAGCGCACACACGGATTCGGCGTGCGTCCCTCGGCGTACTCGTGCACGAAGTCGTCGATGACGTCGCGTGTGAAGTCCTCCTCGACGTCGAAGACGTAGTGCGGTATCCCGAGGGCGGCCGCGACCCGCTTCGCGTCGTTGATGCCGTCCAGCCCGCAGCACGTCTTCCCGTGGCTCGGCGTCTCCGAGTAACAGAACGTCTTCATGGTCACGCCGACCACCTCGTGCCCCGCCTCGGCCAGTAGGGCCGCGGCGACCGACGAGTCGACACCGCCCGACATCGCGACGAGCACCCGGCTCACAGGGCCCTCATGCGTGTGACGACCGTGACCGTCGCCTCGACGGCACGGTCGACGTCGGTCTCGGTGGTGCCCCGCCCGAAGGAGAAGCGCACGCTCGCGTGCCCGTCGTCCGCGCCGTACAGGGCCTCCATCACGTGGCTGCCCTTCGTGGAGCCGCTCGCGCACGCCGAGCCGCCCGAGACACCGAAGCCCTCGAGGTCGAGCGCCATGACGAGCGCGTTTCCGTCCTCGAGCCCGCCCACCCCGATGCTGAGCACGTGGGGAGCCCGCTCGGCGCTGCCGGCGTTGACGCGGATGTCGTCCAGCCGGTCCAGGAGGCCTCGCTCCATGCGGCTCCGCAGCGCAGCCAGCCGCTCGCCCTCGGACTGCCGCTCCGCCACGGCGAGGTGCACCGCCGTGGCCAGGCCGACGGCGCCGGCGACGTCCTCCGTGCCGGGACGGAGCGCGCGCTCCTGACCTCCTCCGTGGATGAGCGGCGCGACCGGCGTGCCCTCCCGTGCGAACAGGAATCCCGTGCCCTTCGGCGCGTAGATCTTGTGGCCGGTGCCCGAGAGGAGGTCGACCGGGACCTCGGAGACGTCTACGGCGACCTTGCCCAGCGCCTGGGCGACGTCCGAGTGCAGGACGGCCCCGGCTTCGTGGACCACACGGGCGATCTCCTCGACGGGGAGTACCATGCCGGTCTCGTTGTTGACCCACATCGTGGATACCAGGGCCGGCGTGACGTCCGCGGCCCGCCGCACGTCGTCCGGATCGACGCTGCCGTCCGCTCCGACCGGAATCGTTTCTACGCGTGCGAGGCTCGTCGCGTGCGCATGCTCGGCGGCCTCGAGGACGGCGTGGTGCTCGACGGCGCTGATGACGAGCGTCGGGAGCGCGCCCCTCGCTCGCTCGGCGCCGCACCATCCCAGCAGCGCCATGTTGTCAGACTCCGTCCCGCCGCGGACGAAGGTCACCTCGGAGGGCGAGGCTCCGATGGCCTCGGCCAGCTGAGCGCGCGCGCTTTCGAGGGCCTCGTGAGCCTCGCGGCCCCAGTGATGCACGCTGGAAGGATTTCCGAACGTCCCGGACAGGTGGGGAGCCATGGCCTCGCGCACCTCGTCCCGGACGGGCGTGGTGGCTGCGTAGTCGAGATAGACGTGATCCATGGCGCTACGTTCGCATCGTGTTCGGACGCGCTAACTTAACGTCACCACGCAGTTTCTGGCCCATCGCAGCACTCACTCCGGCGTCGATGAGAGGATCCTCTCCCACATTTCCCGAGGGAAAGCCGACTCGCTTCCGCTCCACCGTCCATGGAACGGTCTTCGCGGGGCGTGACCGCTTCGTCGCCACGATCCATGCCGGAGACCGGGTCACGCTGATCGCCGACCCGCCCGTCCAGGACGAGCCCGAGGTGTGGGTGCACCTGGAGTCGGGCGAGCCCATCGGACATCTGCCGGCCGAGATCGGACGGTGGCTTTGGCCGTGGCTCGCCCGTGGCGGGGTCGCGGAGGCCCGGGCGCTGAGAGTGGAGGGCTCGGACGTCCCGTCCTGGCGCCGCGTCCTGCTCGAGGTGTCCTGCCAGGCACCCGAGGCTCCTTCGCCTCGCGGTCAGTAGGTCGAGACGCTCATATCCGACAGGTCGTCGACGGCGAACGGCTCGTCGACCCGGAAGGGCTCGCCGTACTCCACGCGGATCAGGGATCCGTAGTGCGCCATCTTCGCTCGGATCTGGTCGAAGATCGGGCGATTTCCCGCCGGAAAGACCTCGCCGATACCGCTGATGCCCTCGAACTGTGACGTGTAGGACGAGAGCGCTTCGAGCTTGACGTCCATCTCGTCGGTCACGTCGACCACGAGGTCCGGCGGGTCGGCGTCCTCTCGGTACGCGGTTGCGTACACGACCTTTCGCGGCCGGAACGGGCGCCCTTCGACCTCGAGTCGACGCAGCCCGCTGAGGTAGCAGGCGTCCCGCACCAGCTCACAGGCGATACGGTGGTCGCGGTGGCGCCCGACCCTCCAATGCGTGACGACGACGCGGGGCCTGAGCTCCCTGAGGATCCCGGCGACGACCAGGCGAGACGCGTGGTCGTTCTCGAGCTGGGCGTCGGGCAGGCCTGCACACCGTCGCTCCGCGAGCCCCATGACCTCCGCGGCCTGGCCCGCCTCCCGGGTGCGGATGTCGGCGGAGCCCGAGCTGCCCATCTCGCCGGACGTCAGATCGAGCACGCCGACGCGCTTCCCGAGCTTCGCGGACTTGATCAGCGTGCCGCCGCAGAGCAGCTCCGCGTCGTCGGGGTGTGCCATCACGGCGAGGAGGTCGAGTGACTCCGTCATGGCCGCCTCCCTACTCGTACCGCAGCGCAGCCACCGGCTCGAGACGACTGGCGCGGACCGCGGGCAGCAGCCCGAAGAGCATGCCCGTCACCACGGCCATGACCAGGGCGGCGACCACGGCCCAGATCGGAATCTCCGCCGGGAGCGGGGTCCACGTTGCGACCGCCGTCGCCAGCCCGAAGCCGATGCTCATGCCGGCGACCGCCCCGGCCGCCGTGAGCATCGACGCCTCGACCAAGAACTGCCAAAGGATCTCCCTTCGCGTTGCCCCGACCGCCTTCCGGATCCCGATCTCCCGGGTCCGCTCGGTCACGGAGATGAGCATGATGCCGATCACCCCGACTCCGCCGACCAGCAGGCCCGCGGAAGCCAGAAGCAGGATCACCAGGAAGAAGATCCCGGTGAGCTGATTGAACATATCGAGGATCTGGGCCGAGGACATGATCGCGAAGTTGTTCTCCTCGGTCGGCCGCAGGCCACGCATGCCACGCATGGCGGCGATGACCTCGTCCTGAGCCCTCTGAATGCCGACCGAATCCTCCGGCACGACCTGGATCTGAGCCTGGAACGTGTTCTGCCGCAGCCGCTTGATGGCCGCCGTCCACGGGAAGATCGCGATGTTCTGGAATGCCGTGGAGAAGATGTTCTCCTCGGGTTGGAGCACCCCGATGACGGTGAACGGCTCGAGCGTGCCGCGGAACGTATTTCCGACCCGGATCCTCTTGCCGATGGGATCGCGCTGGCCGAACAACTCCTCGGCCAGGGCGGCGGAAAGGACGACCACGGCTCGATTCTGCTCGAGCTCCGCGGGCGTGTAGTTCCGGCCGGCGATGAACTCCCCCGGCTGATAGGCCGGCCACTCCGCGCTGATCGCCTGCGACATCACCCTCTCGACCCGCTGATCCTCGAACACCAGGTCGGTCTGGAAGTTGAAGACGTAGAGCGCCTCGGAGATGCTCGGCAGCGCGGCGATCCGTCTCATTTCCTGGGGCTGAATCTCCGGGCGGTTCCACCATGGAGGTCGGTTCGTTCCGTCGTTGGAGATCTGCACCGCGGTGAAGTCGATCCGTCCCACGACGAAGTTGTTGGGGCCGGCGGACTCGAATGCCTCCATCACCGTCGAGCGGAGGCCCGTGATGAGCGCCGCGATGGCCATCACCACGGACACACCGACGGCCACGCCGAGCACCGTCAGGAGCGAACGGAGCTTGTTGGCCTTCAGGGCCTCCCACGCGATCCCGGTTCCCTCGGTGAGCGCCGCGAGCGGGGACGCGCCGGTCGGCGGCTGGCGGGTCGCGTCACTCATAGCGGAGCGCGTCCACGGGATCGAGCTTCGACGCCTGCGACGCCGGGTAGACGCCGGCCACAATGCCCACCGTGAGGCCGAGGGAGATCCCCAGCGCGATCCAGCGCGGGGCGACCGCCGCGGGCATGGGCGATACGGCGGCGATCAACTGCGCGATCCCGATCCCCAGACCGACTCCGACGATCGCGCCGACCGTCGCGAGCGTGGCCGACTCGATGAGCACCTGCGTCAGGATGTCCCGACGCCGCGCCCCGATCGCCTTGCGCACGCCGATCTCCCTCGTCCGCTCCATGACGGAGACGAGCATGATGTTCATGATCACGATGCCTCCGACGACGAGCGCGATCGAGACGAACGTGGGCAGGATCGTGAACAGGATGCGTGAGATGTTGTCCCAGAAGCTGATCGCCTCGTCGGCGGTCTCGAGCGCGAAGTCGGCGGGTTCGGATGGACGCAGCCCACGGCGGGCCCGCATGATCCCCTCGACCTCCATCTGGATGTCGCGGAGCTGATCCGGGTTGATCGCCTGGATGATGACGTTGTCGATGTAGCCGCGGGGAGCGGTCACCG
>JASFUR010000059.1:0-11521 GCA_050050215.1 Gemmatimonadota bacterium | reverse complement strand
GTGGCGGCGCTCGGGCTCGCGCCCGCCGCGGTCCAGGCACAGCGCGGAGCCAGCGGCCCGCCGGAGCACGCTCTGGTCGAGCCGGTCAACGCCAGGCCGAATCCGTACGAGACGTTCCGGGACTGGGGGCACCTGCCGGACGGGCGCACCTGGGGCTCGGTCAGCGCGGTGAACGTCGATATCGACGGGCGGCACATCTGGGCCGGTGACCGCTGCGGTACCAACTCGTGTGGGACGACCCCCGACATCGACCCCATCGTGAAGCTGGATCCGTACGGCAACGTGGTTCAGTCGTTCGGCGCGGGTCAGATCCTGTGGCCCCACGGCATGGACGTCGACCGGGATGGCAACGTCTGGATCGCCGATGCACGCGTCGCGAACGAGCGCGAGATCGAGGCGAACCCGGCCGCCGCCAACCTGGGCAGCTCGGTCATGAAATTCAGCCCTGACGGCGAGCTCCTGCTGACGATCGGGACGCCCGGCGAGACCGGAGCGCCGCCCACGCACCTGACCGATCCGAGCGACGTCCTCGTCGCGCCGGACGGCAGCATCTTCATCGGTGAGGCCCACGGCGACCAGTTCCTCGACGAGGACGGGCCGACGGCGGTCGGGCGGATCTCCAAATGGTCTCCCGACGGAGAGCTGCTCATGACGTTCGGCGAGTGGGGCTACGGAGACGGCCAGTTCCGAGGCGCCCACTCCCTGGCGATGGACTCGCAGGGTCGCCTCTTCATTGCGGACCGCGGCAACCGGCGCATCCAGATCTTCGACCAGGAAGGCAACCATCTGGACACTTGGTACCAGTTCAGCCGCATCAGCGGGCTCTACATCGACAGCAACGACGTGCTGTACGCGATCGACTCCGAGTCCGACGACAACTACAACCCGGGCTGGAGGAAGGGCCTGCGCGTGGGGAGCGCCCGCACGGGCGAGGTCTGGTACTACGTGCCGGAGCACATGTCCGCGCGCGCTTCGGGCATGGGCGGCATCGGCTCGATGGGCGAGGGCGTGACGGCCGACGCGTTCGGCAATGTCATCGCCGGTGAGGTCGGACCGATCACGGGACTCACGAAGTTCGTGCCCCGGCTGTCGCGATAGCGCCACTCGGCCATCGCGGAACGCAACGGGGTCCGGCCGCTCGGCGGCCGGGCCCCGAATGCTACCAACGACCTCCGGGGTAGGCTTCGCCGGACCACCACGCCACGTCCGGACGGTGGGCCCACAGGAGCCCCCGCACGAGATCCTCGGGCTCGTCGTTCACGTTCGTGAGCAGGCCGAGCGCGTCGGCCGGTGTCATCGGCCCGGGATCCTGGGCCGCCCACGCCTCACGCGCGCCCTCGCGGGGACCCTGGCGCGGGCCGCTGTTATCGACCTCGCGCGCCTCCTCCGGCTCGGCCCCCGACTCGGCTTCGGCGGTCTCCGACCGCGCCATCTGCGGATCGTTCTGGGGGACCTCGTCGTCGCTCTCCCCGGAGCTCTCGCGCCCGCTGTTGGAGCCGGGCGGCTGCATGGCGTCGAGCGCCCGCTGCGCCAGCGCCAGGTTCCAGCGTGCGTCGTCGTCGTGGGGGTCGAGACGCAGCGCGATACGGCCATTGTCGACCGCGCGCTGGAGGACGGCCCGGGCCGAGTCCGGCGTGACCGGCCGGGGGGTGATCCCGGTCGCGAGCAGGGCGTAGCTCAGGTTGTAGAACGCCTTCTGCCGAGCGTCCGGATCGTCGGTGTCCACGGCCTCGCTCAGGACGACGTCCGCCGAGTCGAAGTCGAGGTAGAGCAGCGCGGTGCCCAGGTTGTACAGGGCGTCTTCGGTGCCGCGGGCGGCTGCAGGGTCGTAGACCGACGCGGCCCCCTCCACGTCGCCCTCGTGATAGAGGCGATTGCCGTGTTCGAGGCTGCGCCCGTGCTGCCAGAGGAGGAGGGGGACCGCCACCGCGGCGGCGAGCACCGTTCCGGCGATCCGACCCCACCGGATGCCGGGATCCCGCTCGGAGTGGCTCATGTCGCCTCCCTCGGGCGGAACGCCTCCGACCGCCGTGGCAGCGTCAGGCCGATCAGGCTCTCGAGGAAGACGAAGGCCAGCGCGAGCGCCCCGAGCGCGAACGGAATGTCGTACGCCGCCCACGCGGGGGGCGCATCGAGCGGATCCGGCTCGGGCGGGACCGTCGGTGCCTGCAACTCGGCGTCGAGGGCCGCGACGTCTCCGGCACGCGCGTAGATCCCGGCTCCGGTTTCGCTGAGGTGACGCAGCGTCGACTCGTCGAGTCGGGTGAGCGCGGGGGCACCGAGCTCGTCGGTGACGGTGCCGCCGATCTGGTACGTGCCGCGCGGCATGACGATGCGCGTGGCCTCTTCGCTGCCGACGCCGACTGCATGGACCGTGATGCCCGCTTCGTCAGCCCGCTCCAGTGCCTCGTCCAGCCCCTCTTCGGGTCCCTGGGAGTCCCCGTCGCTCACGAAGATGATCATGTCCTCGGGCGGCACCACGCGAGCGGCGGCGGACGGGGGCTCCGCGTCGGTCGAGTCGGTGACTCGGTTCAACAACGCCATCGCCTCGTCGATCGCGAGCGACATCTGCGTGCCGGGGTCGTAAGCGCTCGCGACGGTCGGAGCCACGCCGCTGAGCATGTAGCGGATGGCGTGCAGGTCGCGGGTGGGCGGAGCCAGCGGGTACGGCCGTCCCGCGTAGAGAACCAGGCCGACCTCCTGACCCTCGAGGTCGTCCACGAGCCCGCGAGCCACGTCCACGGCCTGGGCCAGGCGGGTCGGCCGGACGTCGGCCGCCTGCATCGACGCGGAGATGTCGATCGCCAGGACCGCCCGTTTCACGGGGGGCACCGGCTCGGGCGCGTCCGCCCAATGCGGGCCTGCCGCGGCGACGGCCAGCGCCGCGCTCGCGAGCCCGAGCAGGAGCGTACGCCGCACCCCGTAGCGCGAGAGGTCGGCACGCGACACACGGTCGAGCGCCCGGCGCCCCCCGAGAAAGCGGGCGAGCTTGCGGCGGCGCACGCCGTGGCTCCACAGGCCCACGAGGACGAGCGCCGTGAGCGCGGCTCCGATGACGAGGTAGGAGGCGTCGGTGAAGATCAATGCACGAGCCCCCATCTCGATCCCCGGAGCAGGGCGTCCGCCGCGAGCAGGCACAGGCTCGCCAGGAAGAGCCAGATCGATAGCGGATGGCGGACCTCACGCTCCAGGATGCGCGGACGCGGCGTCTCGATGCGGTCGATCTCGTCGTAGATCGAGTCGAGCTGCATCGGGCTGGACGCCCGGAAATACTGCCCGCCCGTGATGTCGGCGATTCCCTGGAGGACGGTCTCGCGCTCGGCCCCGAAACGGTCCCTGACGATGTTGCCGGCGCGGCCCACGTCCGAGTCGTTCGGAGCCAGCAGGCTGATGGCGTGGATCCGCACGCCCACGGCCGCGGCGGCCCGGGCCGGGACCAACGGGGGGATCTCCGGCCCGTTGTGCGCGCCGTCCGTCAGGAGCACGACGACCCGGGGCTCGCGCTCCGACTCGAGGAGTCGCGCGACCGAAGTCAGGATCGCGCCGGAGATGTCGGTGCCGTCGCGCACGAGCTGGATCTCGAGCGACTCGACGCCCTGCACGATGAGCTCGCGGTCGGTCGTCGGAGGGACGCGCGTCATCGCCTCGCTACCGAACGCGACCAGGCTGAGCTCGTCGTGCTCTCGGCGCCGGGCGAAGCGGACCGCGGCCTCCCGGGCCAGGGAGATACGGCTCTGGCGGGCGCCGCCGTCCTCCATGTCTTCGGCGAGCATCGAGCTCGACAGGTCGACGACGAGGCCCAGTCCCCGACCCTCGAGCATCTGCTCCTGGACGATCTCGACGCGCTGGGGTCCGGCGAGCGCCACGATGAGGGACGCGAGCGTGAGACCCGTCAGCACCTTGGGCACGAACAGCACGGCCGCCGCGGGGGCCCACGGGGCGTGCGGACGACGTCCGTGGTCGGAGCCTCGCGTGTACAGGACGCCCCGTCCGGCTCGCGGCCAGACGAGCAGCGCCCACAGCGGCAAGAGCAGGAGACCGTAGAGGAGCTCCGGCCGGGTGAACTCGATCGTCACGACTCGTCCGCCTCCCACGCGATCCACTCACGCACGTGCGACCAGTCGTCCTCGGCGGTCTCGGCGTCCGGGCGGCGCGTTCCGAACTTCACGCACTCCGCGGTCCACACCGAGGGCCGGAGGGAGTCGAGGCGGTCGTCGCCTCGGCCTTCCGCGAGCCGCCCGAGCAGCTCCGAGCTGGTGAGGGCCGTGCGCCACTCGCCGGGCTTGAGCCGTTCGGCGTAGTTGCGGAGCACACCCGTCGTCGCGTCGTAGAAGTCGACGATGTGGCCGTTCGTATGCCATCCGAGCGCGCGGATCCGGTCCAGCTCCCGGAGCGCGTCGTCTCGCGGCGACAACGACGGTGGCGGTGGAGTCCGACCGAGGCGTGCGGCCAGGAGCAGCCAGCCCACGACGGCGGCCGCGACGACTGCGACCGCGACCGCCGCGACGAGCCAGGGGCTGCGGTCGCCGCCCAGGACGTCGGCCGGCGGGCGGGGCTCGAGGCCTTCGTTGTCGCCGACCATCGCCGAGGGAGGCATGATGAAGACGCCGCCGAGGTAGAGTTCGGCATGCTCGGTGCCGTCGGCGTCGCGCTCGGTGTCCTGGAGCTCGCTCGACGGATGAACGCCGGGTGCTTCACCCGCTCCGGCCGGCCGGGTCCAGAGCTCTACGAAGGGCAGCTCGACGCCGCCCGGCAGGAACGCCATGACCGGGTACGTCGCGTCGACGTCCAGCGAGTCGCCCGGCCCGGCGGTCACCTCCCAGGTGCCCGGACCCGCGCTCACCGAGCTCTGGGCGTCGGTCATCGTGTCGGACAGGAACGCAACGACGTCGGGCGCGATGCGCACCCTCACGTTCAGCTGGAAGATCTCGCCGAACTCGGGCTCCCTGGGCTCGCTCAGATACGCGATGATGCGCGCAGAGGTCGACTGGGCCGAGCGATCCTGAGCGGACGAAGTCGTCGGCACCGCGACCGCGCCGGCGAGCAGGATTGCGAGCATCGCGCCCCGAGTGTCGATCCTCATGCGTACGTCCCCCGGCGCATCCGGAAGAACCCGGCGAGCACCGCCAGCGGGTCGACCGAGGTGTCCACGTCGACGAGCTCGGCTCCCACCTCGCCGAGCAGGGCGGCCGTGTCCGCCTGGGCTCGCAGCACGCTGTGCTTGTAGTGCTCGCGGACCTTCTCGCGGCCCGCGTCGAACATCACGCGGCGACCGGTCTCGGGGTCGGTCGTCTCGACCCACCCGACGTCGGGCAGCTCGAGCGTCGCCTTGCTGATGAGACGGATGGCCACGAGGTCGTTCGCCTGCGCGAGCCGGATCAGGGTCTGCCGGAACGGTGAGTCCGGCGTGCTCTGGATGAAGTCGCTGATGACGAAGACGGTCGCGCGGTCGAGCAGCGACCGGCTCAGCCGATCGAGCGCCGTGCTGAGCGCCGTGCCTCGCCCGGTCGGCTCGTGCGAGACCAGGTCGGAGAGCAGTCCGATGACGTGCTTGCGTCCCGAGCCGGGCGGGATGAAGTGCTCGACGCGGTCGCTCACCAGGAGCAGCGAGATGCGGTCGTTGTTGCGGGCGGCCGCGAAGGCGAGTGCCGAGGCGATCTCGGCTGCGATCTCCGCCGGGCTCCGCTCGCCGGGCCCGAACCGGCCGGAGCCGGAGACGTCGACGACCAGCACGACGGAGAGGTCGCGCTCCTCGACGAACTGGCGCACGAACGGGGCGCCGCGGCGCGCCGTGACCTTCCAGTCGATGGAGCGGACGTCGTCGCCATGCTGATAGACGCGGACGTGCGAAAACTCGAGCCCGCGCCCGTGGAAGATCGACGCGTAGCCACCCGCGAAGAGTGAGTCGACCAGGCCGCGCGTCTTGAGCTCGAGGCGCCGGACGTCCCGCAGGATATCGGGTGCAGGCGTCTCCTCGACGGGGCGTCCGAGCAGGCGAAGGGCCCGGTTCCAGAGGCCGATCAACATGAGACGCACACCTGCCGGAAGACCCGCCTCAGGGCGCCGGGACCGTCGCCAGGAGCCGGTCGATCAGCTGATCGGCGTCGATGCCCTTGGCGTCCGCCTCGTACGTCGTGCGGAGCCGATGACGGAGCACGAGATGGGCGATGGCCTTCACGTCGTCCGGGAGAACGAAGTCGCGCCCCTCCAGATAGGCGAGGGCGCGCGCGGCCCGCGCCATGAAGATCGTGGCGCGCGGCGACGTGCCGAACTCGATCAGGTCCTCGAGCTCGGGCAGGCCGGCCTCGACCGGCTCCCTCGTCGCGAAGACGAGGCTGACGATGTACTCCTGGATCTTGCGGTCCAGGGTCACGCCGTCCAGCTCCGCACGGGCCTCCATGACAGCCGCCTCGCTCGCCTCGACGGCCTCGGGATCGTGCGTCGCCGCGCCGACGGCGACCTCACTGCCCGTCCTGGCCGGACCGAGCGCGATGCGCTCCAGGATCTCGCGCTCCTCCTCACGGTCCGGGTACCCGATGCGCAGCTTCATCATGAAGCGGTCGAGCTGGGCTTCGGCGAGCGGGTAGGTCCCCTGCTGCTCGATCGGGTTCTGCGTGGCGAGCACGAGGAAGGGAGCGGGTAGCGGGTACGTCGTGCCGTCGATGGTGACCTGGTGCTCCTCCATCGCTTCGAGGAGCGCCGACTGCACCTTCGGCGGGGCCCGATTCACCTCGTCGGCCAGAACGAGGTTTGCGAAGATCGGCCCCTTGTAGACCCTGAACTCGCCGGTGCCCTGGTTGTAGACGGGCACGCCGACGACGTCTCCGGGAAGTAGGTCCGGCGTAAACTGGATGCGACGAAACGTCGTGTGGAGTGCGTCCGCCAGCGAGCGCACGAGCAGCGTCTTGGCCAGCCCCGGCAGGCCCTCCAGCAGGACGTGCCCGCCCGTCAGCAAGGCGATCAGGAGGCCTCGGATCGTTTCGTTCTGCCCGACGACCTTCTCGTGGACGGACTCCTCGACGTCTCGTAGAAGGCTATGGCCCGCGGTGAGAGTGCTCGTCGACATCAGCTTCCCTTCCAATGGTGGATCGGCCCCAACCTTATCACCCGTTCGTCGTCCCGGGGAGGGGAGGTCACTTCAGGCCGTTCTCGGCCTTGAAGGTGGACCACTCCTTCTTGAACTGCAGGAACGCCTCGACGTTCCCGCACCGCAGGAAGGGGTTCGTCTCCTTCTCCAGTGCGAGGGTCGAGCTGGGACGTGCACCGTAGTCGTGTCCCGGCCAGACCGTGGCCTCGTCGGGCGCTGCTGCGAGGACCTTCTGCAGGCTGTCCCATTCGACGCGACCGTCCTCGTCGGTCTTCGTGCCCCCGACCTTGCCGATGAAAATGAGGTCTCCGGTCAGGAGGATCTCGTGGTTCGGCTCGTACAGCACGAGGTGGTCCTCGGCGTGTCCCGGAGTGTGCAGGCACATGAGCGAGAAGCTGCCGACGTCGAGCGAGGTGCCGTCGGTAAGCTCGACGTCCGGCTCGGCGGCCGAACCCGGGAATGCGGCGACCGGCGCGCCGGTCAACTCGATCGCCTTGGCGTTGCCCTCGATGTGGTCCGAGTGGCCGTGCGTGTTCACGATATGCGTGACCCTCAGGTGCTGGGCCTCCGCGCGCTCGACCAGGAGCTCCGGCGCATACGCCGGATCGACGATCACGCACTCCTTGGCGTCGCGGTCGCCCAACAGATACCCGAAGTTGCGGTCGCCACCGAGCCGTACCTGTTCGAACACGAGCTGCATCGTTTTCACTCCCCTGCGTTGTTCCCGTCTTCCGAGTCGATCCGTTCTCCGAACATCCACTTCGAGGCGAGGATCGCCAGTGCCGCCACGGTGAGCACGGCGATCACCGCCAGGACCGGGTGGCCCGCGACGGTCGTGATCCGCTCGGCCCAGAGGTCGCCCGCGAGGGCCAGCGCCACCGCGCTGCAGGCCGAGCCGACGAGCGTCGCCGTCAGGATACCCCGACGGGCGAGGCCGAGCATGCGACCGAGGAAGGCACCGACGAGCGCCCCCGTCCCATTGAACGGAACCGCCACGAACCCGGCCAGACTCAGCCAGGTGGCGTGATATGTCCACGGGTGTCGCTGGAGGAAGCTCCAGCCGGCCTTGCGGGCCGCCGCGATGCGACGGCCCGCCCCGGGCAGCCGGTACATCAGGGGCATCCCGCCCATGACCACGAGCGCGGTGGCGACGTCCAGGTAGACGATGAGCGCCGCGAGCGCCCAGTGCCCGACCGGCGCTTCCTCCACCGCCCCCGCCAGGATGAGCAGCTTGCCACCACCCACGAAGGTGCCGGTGGCGATACCGGCGACGAATGCAGCGGCCTCGCCGTCCGCGAGCCCCCATGTCACCAGGAGGATGACCGCGAACCCTGCGAGGGGGCCCGCGATGAATAGGAGTCGGCCCCCGACGGTGAGCGGCTCGAGCGCCGCCCCGTCGAGTGCTTCCCGAGCAGTCTCTGGCGGCGTCCGGCTCAGTTGAGCTCCACGAACGCCAGGGCGAACCAGCTGTTCATCGGGACGATGAGGCGCTCCCGCGAGGGGTCGTAGCACATGGACGCCGCGCTCGGGATGCCCGACGCCACCATCTCCGCGGGCTCTCCGGGCCGGATGCGCGCGACGGTTCCCTGGCGGACGCTGCTCACGTACTTGGTCCCGTCGTCGAGCACGACGAGCCCGTCGTTGCCCGGATCGAGCGACTGCTCCGTCGAGAGGAGCTCGCCGGAGGGGGAGAAGGTGAGGATGTCGGCGCTGCCGATGTTGACCACGACGATGTTGCCGTCGGCGTCGAAGGCGATCCCGTTCGGGCGGCTGAGCGGGTCACCGTCCACGAAGATCTCGGACGAGTGATCGGGGTTCATGCGGTAGACGCGCTGCGGGGTCGACCCGTCCTCGGCACCGGTCTGCGTCATGTAGACCGTGCCGTCGTCGGCGACCTCCAGGTCGTTGAAGCTGGTAGCGTCCTCGATCTCCTCGCTGCCCATCGGTGTGCCTGTCGAGAGGTCGAACCAGCGCACCACGGGGCCGTCGACGACATAGAAGTACCCATTGGCGACGTCGCTGCCGAGCGGGTTGTTGAGCGTCAGGCCGTCCCGGGTCTCGCCGATCCACTTGAGGGTGTGCACCGTCCCGTCCGGATTGATGAGAGACACGTACCCGTCGTTCTCGAACTCCGGCCCGCGGTTGCCGACGCTCGGCGCGATGTAGACGTCACGCACCGGGTCGTACGAGCAGCTCTCCGCGAAGTGGAAGCTCCCGTAGACCCGAACGTTCGGGGTCGTCTCGAGGGGCTGCCCGGCGACGAACGGCTGTTGTGCCTGCGGGGATTCCGTGCAGGCTCCGGCGCTGGTGGTCACGAGGGCGAGCAAGAGGGCTCGAGTCGAACGCATCGGGGTCTCCTGGGGGCTGTGCGGCGGGGTTGGCTGGCTCGGAGGAGGCTTACGCTGCGCAGGGCAGGCGTCCTCGTCAAAGGGTACCTCACCCCACTCCCGCGGATCCCTCGACGGGTTCGGCGGCATGTTTTTTTCTGTCCTCCCGTCGTGGCCCGTGCCACCTTCTGACCAGTCCGCGACTCGAGACCGCCCCATATGACGCAGTCGATCGACACCCACGAGACGTCCAGAGGCCACGGGTTCGGCACCGGCCCGGTCTTCCTGGCGAGCATCAGCACCATCCTCGGTGCGATCATGTTCCTCCGCTTCGGCTACGCGGTGGGCAACACGGGGCTGTTGGGCGCGCTGCTGATCATTCTGATCGGCCACATGGTCACCGTGCCGACCGCGCTGGCGATTGCCGAGATCGCCACCAATCGGAGGGTGGAGGGCGGCGGAGAGTACTTCATCATCTCCCGCTCTTTCGGAACGACGATCGGCGGCGCGATCGGGATCAGCCTATACCTGTCGCAGGCGATCTCCGTGGCGTTCTACATGATCGCCTTCGCGGAGGCCTTCCGGCCGCTCGAGGGGGCGTTCACCGACCTGACCGGCCTCGCGTTCGACCCGCGCATCATCTCGCTGCCGGCCACGATCGGGTTGGTCGCGCTGGTGCTCACCAAGGGCGCGGATCTCGGCGTGAAGGCGCTCTGGGGCGTGGCGACGATCCTGGCCATCTCGCTGGCGATGTTCTTCTTCGGAACCGCTCCCGACGAGCTTCGACCGGACAGCGTGGTGCTCTTCTCCAACCTGTCGGACCCCGACGCGTTCATGCTGGTCTTCGCCATCGTCTTCCCGGGATTCACGGGGATGACGGCCGGGGTCGGGCTCTCCGGTGACCTGGCCAACCCGCGGAAATCCATTCCGCTCGGAATCATGTCGGCGACGGTCGTCGGGATGGTCATCTACGTCCTACTCGTGGTGAAGCTCGGGACCACCGTCGACTCGACGTACCTGGCCGAGGATCAGCTGATCATGTCCCGTATCGCGGTGTGGGGGCCGATCATCCCGATCGGGCTGGCGTGCGCGACGCTCTCGTCCGCCATCGGATCGATTCTGGTGGCCCCCAGGACGCTCCAGGCGCTGGGCGGCGACGGGATCGCGCCCTCGGCACGCGTGAACCAGGTGATGGCGAAGGGCGTCGGGGACGCCAACGAGCCCAGGAACGCGACGCTGACGACCTCCATCATCGCGCTCATATTCGTCGTGGCCGGAGACGTCGACCTCGTTGCCCGCATCGTGTCGATGTTCTTCATGGTGACGTACGGCGCCCTATGCGCGATCTCGGCGCTCGAGCACTTCGCGGCCCGGCCCTCGTACCGGCCCAGCTTCCGGTCGAAGTGGTACGTGAGCCTGACGGGCGCGGCGATGTGCTTCGTGCTCATGCTCCAGATGGACGTCGTCTACGCGGTGCTGGCGGTCCTGCTCATGGCGGGTCTCTATACCGTGATCCGGCGCGCCAGGGGCGGCGTGGACGACCTCGCCGCGATCTTCCAGGGCGTCATGACGCAGGCCACCCGGTACCTGCAGATCCGGCTCCAGAAGGCGCCACCGAGCGATTGGCGTCCGAGCCTCATCATGATCACGCCGCGCACCTTCGACCGCTCGGCCCCGGTGCAGCTCATGGATTGGCTCTGCAGCCGGCACGGTTTCGGCACGTACCTGCACTACATCAAGGGCCTCCTCGATCAGCCGACGTTCAAGGAGAGCCGGGAGGTCCAGCAGCGCCTCATCCGGTCGGTCCAGGAGCGGAAGGGCGCGATCTATGTCGACACGATGATCAGCCCGTCCATCCAGTCGGCGCTCGCGCAGAGCCTCCAGATGCCGGGCGTGTCCGGCATGGAGAACAACACCATCCTGTTCGAATTCGGCACGCACGACGGGCCGGAAGTATTGGAGGAGGTGCTGTCGGGCCTGCAGATGTCGGGCGCCACCTACATGAACCGGCTCGTCCTGAGGCACGGGGACAACTTCTTCGGGTCGCGGAAGTCGATCCACGTGTGGCTCACGTGGCACGACGCACGCAATGCCAACCTGATGATCC
>JASFUR010000058.1:0-11642 GCA_050050215.1 Gemmatimonadota bacterium | reverse complement strand
CGACCTCGGCGAGCGCGGCGAGCACATCGAGGGCCGCCACCCTCGCGGCGGCGTCCTGCAGCCTCGTGACCGCCGCTCCGACGCGTTCGCGTATGTCCGCGAACAACTCCGTCTCGAGCCGCGCGATTCGGTCCTCCGCGCCGAAGACCTTCTCCTCCCACTCCTTCAGCTCGGGCGTGAAGTAGCGCTCGCCGTTGGAGAGCGTCTGCTTGCGCACGTAGTCGTCGGGGACCTTGTCGAGGTTCGCCTTCGTGACCTCCAGGTAGTATCCGAAGACCTTGTTGAAGCCGACCTTCACCGAAGAGATGCCAGTGCGCTCGCGCTCCCTCACCTGAAGCTCGGCGATGAAGTCGCGCGCACCGTCCCGGACCTTCCGGACCTCGTCGAGCTCCTCGGACCAACCCGCGCGAACGACGTCGCCGTCGGCGAGCGTCGCGGGCGGATCGTCGGCGATGGCCCGCGCCAGCAGTTCGTGGATGTCGTCGAGGGTGTCGAGCTCGACACCGAGCTCGCGGATCATGGCTGGACGGCACTCCGTCGCGACCGTCCGCACGAGCGGGAGCGCTTCCAGAGACCGGCGCAGTCCGGCGAGGTCTCGCGGGGTGACGCGGCCGGTGCCGAACCGGCCCGCGAGGCGCTCCATGTCGGAGACGTCGCCGAGCACCTCCCGGAGCCTCCCGCGAGCGGCCAAGTCCTCGGCGAGCCCGGAGACGGCCTCCTGTCGCGCCCAAATCTCCTGCGCGACGACCAGCGGCTCCAGCACCCAACGCCTGAGCAGCCTCCCCCCCATGGCCGTGACCGCCCGGTCGAGGACGTCCAGGAGCGTTCCGCCCTCCTCGCCGGATCGGAGCGGCTCGATCAGCTCCAGATTGCGGCGCGTCATCTCGTCGAGGAGCATGACGCTCCCGGGCCTGCGAATCGTGACCGGCCTGAGATGGGTCACGCCCGCCGGGCGGATCTCGCGCAGGTACTGGGCCAGGGCGCCGGATGCGCTCACCAGGGAGTCGTCCCCGTTCTGGAATCCGAGCCCGTCGAGCGACTGGAGCCCATACGCGCGAAGGAGCTCGGCCTCGCATCCCTCGGGGTCGAACAGCCAGTCGTCCCGGACGGTGAGTGGCACCCCGTCCGTCTGGGTGGCTCCGCCCGCCTCGGCGAGCGAGCGTGGCACCAGGATCTCGGATGGCTCCAGGCGGCCGAGCTCGGCCCGCAGCTCACCGGAGGCGACATGGCGGGTCGTCATCTCGCCGGTCGAGACGTCCAGCGCGGCGAGTCCGTAGCGCCCGGACTCGTCGGGCGCGACCGCCACCAGGAAGTTGTTCTTCCGCTCGTGGAGGAGGTTCTCCGCTACGACCGTCCCGGGCGTGACGGTCTCCGTGACCTCCCGCCGCACGATCCCCTTGGCTTCAGCGGGGTCCTCGACCTGATCGCAGATCGCGACGCGGCGACCCATCCGCACCAGTCGTGCCAGGTAATCCTCGAGCGCCTTCGCCGGCACTCCGGCGAGCGGCACCTTCGCCGCCGCCCCGTTGTTGCGCGCGGTGAGCGTGAGCCCGAGCAGCCGTGCACCCTCCTCGGCATCGCCGTGGAAGAGCTCGTAGAAGTCGCCCACCCTGAAGAAGAGGAGAGCGTCCGGATGCTTGAGCTTCGCCTCTCGCCACTGCCGCATGAGCGGCGTTTCGCTCGACGTCATCCCTCAAAGTAGAGTCAAGCGACGGGAGGCCCTACCGCCTCACCGTCGTCTCGGCTCGCTCGTCCCTGACGATCGACGCCGAGTAGCCGCGCGCACGGACCTGCTCTAGCTGGGCGTTGGCCTCCTCACGGGTGGTGAAGCGCCCGATGCGGACGTGCAGGAACGCACTCCCCTCGACGCTCACGAGACGCGCGGGGAGGCCGGCGTCGACGAGCTCCTCGTGCAGCGCGAAGGCCCGGCTCTCGTCGGCGAACGCGCCGAACTGGACGAACCAGATCTCGGGCTCGGCTGGCTCACGCGCCTGGCGGAACGGTGGGGTCGGCTGGTCCGCCGCCGCGGTCGTGTCGGCGGCCGGGTCGGCGCCCGAGCGAGCCGGCACCCCGCTGGGCCCCGTTGCGCCGTCCCGCGACGGCCGGGAGGCGGTCGCCGCCTGGACCGACGGAGCTCCGGGGTTCGCGAGCCACGCCTCGGCCTGTCGGCGACTCTCCGACGACGGGTAGTCGCGGACGAGGGTGGCCACGTGGCGACGGGCCGTCTCGGGGTCACCCTGAGCGAAGCTCGCCTGAGCGAGTCGGAAGAGGGCCTGGGGCGCGTACTGACTGCTCGGGTAGAGGACCACGAGCCGCTGGAAGTCCAGCTCGGCCTGTTCGGGATCCACGGTGAGTCGGCCCCTCAGCCACAGTCCCAACTGGAGATCACGCGCCGAGGAATCGTCCCGGGCCCGGTCCCACCAGTCCATGAGCTCCACGCGCGCCTCCTCGGCCCGCCCCATGCGGGCCAACTCTTCGACACGCGACAACGTCGGAGACTGTGCCGACGCAGTACCGGCGAGCAGGAGGGCGGCCACTGCCGAGAGGAATGTACACGCGTGAATCCTCATGCCGCCTCCGAGTATGCCATCTGGCTCAGCAGCCAGGTCTCGATGAAGTGCTCGTCCGTGTGCGGGCTGGCCTTGAGAAGCCGGTCGACGTCCAGGAGACCCTGCACGGCATGGTCGATCTCCGGCATGGACCACTTCTTCGCCTGCGACACCAACCTTC
This sequence comes from Gemmatimonadota bacterium, assembly GCA_050050215.1. Taxonomy (GTDB): domain Bacteria; phylum Gemmatimonadota; class Gemmatimonadetes; order Longimicrobiales; family Gaopeijiaceae; genus UBA2982. The sequence goes on along the minus strand of JASFUR010000058.1, from coordinate 8,912 downwards.
TCGCCAGCCATTTCTGGTGGACCGGGAGCACCGCCTCGAGCCCGCGCTGGCCGCCCTCGACGGCGACGCCCAGCCGCATGAGCTGTGACGCCAGGCCGATCACGAGCCCCACGCCGCTCTCACCCTGCCCCAGCAGGACCGCCAGGGTCCGACGCGCATCCTCGAACCGCCGCCCGCCCACGAGGTCGAACCACTGCCACCGGTCCTGTGAGGGAAGCTTTGTACCGGCCGCGTCCACGTCCTGGAGGGTAATGCGGCGCCGCTCACCGACGAAGTCCGTCAGCTTCTCGAGCTCTCTCGCGAGCACGCCGAGGTTGGCGCCGATCGCGGCGCCGAGGGCCCGCGCCGCGTCGATCTCGAGCTCGACACCGTGGGTCTCCCGGGCCCGCTCCATGAGCCAGCCCGGCACGTCGTCGCTCGTGATCTCCTTGAATTCCACCGACCGCGCCGTGCGGGCGAGTTGGGTGTAGAGCTTCGCCCTGGAGCCCTTCGGGACCGTGCAGCTCATGATGAATGCCAGCCCGGGCGGCGGGTTCGAGACGACGTCCAACAAGACGTCCCGCGCGTGTTTGCTCGAGGCCAGCCCCTCTACCTCTCGAAGCACGACGACACGCCACTCGGCCATCATGGGAGGCGTCGCCAGCACGGACGCCAACGTCTCCGGCGTCACCTCGGTGCCGCGCAGGAGGTCGAGATTGAAGTCACGCGTGGCGGGATCGACGTGCGCCTCCACCAGCGCGCGCAGCGCGGCGTCCTTCCTGAAGGGGTCGTCCCCGTGCAGATAGAACGCGCCGCCACGGCTCTCGAGGCCGGCCGGTATGTCCGAGATCACGCCGAGCTGGGAAGCAGGGGGTCCCTATTGGTCGTGGGCAAAGCCGACCTGACGGGGCTGCGGGTCACCCTGATAGCGTCTGCTGAGGGGCGAGTACTCGTAGAGCCTCGCGTCGTCCCAGAGATTCCCGTCCAGCGTCTCGGCGGCGCGGTTGCGCACGGGGACGCCGACCCGGTTCCCGGACGGGGCGGCGAATCGGGGAGCCCGATCGACCACGATCGGCGGAAGCTCGACGACGGGAGCCGATCCCTTGAGCGTCGGGGCCCACGCCACGGCGGCGAGCAGGACCGCGATACCCAGGACCGTGAGGGCCGGCGCCCCGGAGGCCACCTGATCGGACAGCGATCGCTCTTCCTGGACGTGGTAGAGGCGATGCTGCAGCCTCGGCCCGAAGTCCTCGCGCAACTCGGCTTGGGGCAGCGCCTTGAGAAGCGACGCTCCCTGCTCGAGCACGACCTTGTACCGGCGGCACGATGGGCAACCGGTGAGGTGCGCTTCCATTGCTCGGAGCTGGCCGGACGGAGCGGAGCCGTCCAGGTAGTCCGAGAAGCGGTCTATGAGTTCAGAGCAGTTCATGAACGATGAAGTCGCCAAGCGGTGTCCGGGCACGCTGCCCGCGTGTCGTGCTGGTGTGATACTGTCGCTCTCTGAGAGGGTTCCCGGCGAAATCCTCGACCCGTCAAGCGACTCGACGACGGATCCCCGGATGCACGACGGCCCCGCCGGAGTGTTCCGGCGGGGCCTCCACCCATCCCCTCCCCTCGGTTGTGCCACTCTTCGTACGTCAGTCGATCATGGGCGCGATGATCTGAGCGAAGTTGTTTCGGGCGCGATTCAGCCGGCTCTTCACCGTCCCGAGGTTGCAGCCGGTGATGTCGGAGATCTCCTCGTAGGTCTTGCCCTCCATCTCGCGCAGGACGAATACGACCCGATGGTGTTCGGGAAGCTGACTCACGGCCTCCTCCACCTTCTCCCGCAAGTGCCGCTTCCTGAACAGGTCGTCCGGCTTGTATTGCGTGTCCTCCCACTCGAGAGGCCTATGGTCGGCATCCCAGTTCTTCTTGAGGGTCTGGAATAGGACCAGCGGATTCCTGGACCGATTGCGCAACTCGTTCTTCGCCAGGTTGCTCGCGATCGTGTAGATCCACGTCGAGAACTTCTTGGACTGGTCGAAGCGGTGCAGGTGCCGGTAGACCCGTACGAACGTCTCCTGGATGAGGTCCTGAGCGCGCTCGCGGTCCCCGATCGTCCGGTATACGAAGTTCAGGAGCCGCTGGTCGTAGCGGCGAACCAACTCGCCGAACGCCCTCGGATCTCCATCGAGGGATGCCTGCACGACCTCCGAGTCGGTGAGCTCGCCCAGATGCAGCCTGTGTTCCCGTGCTTCCCCGGTACCAGGCGCTGACTCGACCGTCTTCTTCTGGTGTGCCCTAGCCACGTCGCCACCTCCTGATCAATGTCGATGCGCACCCCGCCGGCGCGCGATCGATGCCGTTGGACCATCTTGCAGGCACCGTGCCAAGTCGATGAGCCTGTATTTATGCGGTGTCTGCGGCCCTGCGTCCTATCCGTGTGACGACTGAGCCGGTCGAAATGGGACAGATTGGCAGTCTCTCAGACGCGGCATGTCAGTCTTGCGGTTGCCCGGCCCGTACCTCCACGGCCCCCAGACCGAGCTCCTCGAGCGGTGGACCCACGACGTCGGCATCCCCGACCACGGTCACCTGGGCCTCGTTGGGCCTCATATGGCGCCGGGCGGCCTCGGTGGCGGCCTCCGTAGTCACCTCTCTCATCCGATCCCGATACTCGCGGTAGTAGCCGTCCGCCAATCCGTAGATCACGACCTGGCCCACCCGCGACGCGATCTGGTCCACGGTCTCGAGTCGAAGGCCGAAGATCCCGGCGGCGTAGTCTCTGGCCGACTTGACCTCGGCGTCCGTGGGGCCGCCCTCGGCGAGCCCGGTCAGCTCGCTCAGGATCTCCCGCACCGCGGCAGCGGTGACCTCGTTGCCGACCGCCGTGGAGATCTGGAACGGCCCCGGGCGACTCCGGAAGGAGAACCGGGAGCGGACACCGTAGGTGAAGCCGTGTCGCTCGCGGAGATTGAGGTTCAGCCTGCTGGTGAACGTCCCCCCGAGGACCATGTTGGCGACCGACAGCGCGAAGTAGTCGGGAATCAGGCGGTCGGCTCCCACGTGGCCCACACGGATCTCCGACTGCACGGAGCCCGGTCGGTGCACGACCAGAATGCGCCGCTCACTGCTCGCCGGCTCGACCTCGAAGTCGGCGACGGAGGCGGGGCTCCCACCCCAACCGTCGAAGCAACGCTCGGCCAGCTCCGCGACCTCGGAGGCATCCACGTCTCCCACGACGATCAGCCCGCCCCCCTCTGGCCTGTAGTTGGCCTCGGCATAGCCACGCAGGTGGTCTCGTCCGAGCGGCTCGATGGAGGCGACGCTCCCGTCCTGCGGTCTCGCATACGGCACGCCTTCGGCGAAGTACCGGGTGAGCGCGACATCGCTCGCGAGCGAGCTCGGGCTCATCTGGTCCTGGTGCAGCCCGGCCAGGTGCTGCTCCTTGGCCCGGGCGACCTCCTCCTCGGGAAAGCTCGGCTCCAGGACCGCCTCGGCGAGAAGGCCGAGCGCCTCGGGGAGATGGTCGGCCAGGCAGTATACGTGCGCCGAGGTGCCCTCCCAGCCGGCGTTGGCACCGAACCTGGCACCGATTCCCTCGAGCGCCTCGGCCAGCTCCGTGCCACTCCGCTTGCGCGTGCCTCCGTCCACCGCGTCGGCGGTGAGCACCGCCAGTCCGCCCCGGTCCGCGCCGAGCGCAGACTCGCCGGAGCGCATGAAGAGCCTCACGCTGACGACGGGCAGCCGGGTCAGACGCGCGACTCGGAGGTCGACGCCGTTGGAGAGGGTGCGACGGTCGACCTCGGGGAAGTCGAAATGACGCATGGGGCCGGAAGCAGGCGGTGAGGATCGGTCGAGGGCACTCATGACGTCTTCTCGCCGGAGGGCTCGTAGGCGATCACCACACGGTTGTCAGGGCCGAAGTGCTCCTCCGCGAACGACCGGATCTGCTCGACCGTCACGGCCCGCAGCCGGTCCAACAACGTGTTCACGCGCTCCGGCTCCCCGAAGTAGAGCTCGGACTGGGAAAGCTGATCGGCCCGCGTCGCCATGTGCTCCAGCGCATGCAGGAGGTCGCTCTCCGCCAATGCGATGGCCCGGTCGACCTCGGTCTGGTCCGCGTCGCTCAGCGCCGCGATCTCCTCCGCCAGGGCGGCCTCCAGCTCGTCGAGGGCGGAGCGCGGATACCCGGTCGCCCAAGTCAGCAACATCGATGCGCCGGTCAGCAGCGGGTACTGGTACGCCATCGCGCTCTTGGCGACCCGGCGCTCCCTGACCAGCCGTCGGTGGAGCCGGGAGGCTCGACCCATTCCCAGGAGCGACTGGCAGACCTCGGCGACGGCGAACTCGTCCGACGAGAACGGGGGCGTGCGGAACGCCATGATCAGCCTGGGAAGCGGCACGTCCGACACCACGTGGTCCCTGACGGTGGAGCCGATCTTCGGGGGCAGGTCGATGGCACCGGGCAGAGCCGGGACCGGGTCACCCTTCGGGATCTCTCCGAAGTAGCGTTCCACCGATGCCATCGCGTCGTCCACGTCCACGTCACCGGCGACCGTGAGCACGGCGTTGTTCGGCACGTAGAAGGTGCGGAAGAAGCGCTCCACGTCCTCGAGCGTGGCCGCATCGAGATCCTCCATGGATCCGATGACCGTGTGATGGTAGGGATGATCCTGCGGGAAGATCATCCGCTGGAGGCGCTCGCCCCAATCGCCGTAGGGCTGGTTGTCGTAGCGCTGGAGCTTCTCGTTCTTCACGACGTCGCGCTGGTTGTCGAGCTTCTCCTGGTCCATCGCCGGGAGCATCCAGCCCATGCGATCGGACTCGAGCCAGAGCGCAAGCTCGAGCTCGTGCGAAGGCACCGTCTCGAAGTAGTTCGTCCGGTCGAACCAGGTCGTGGCGTTCAGGGTGCCCCCGACCTGCTCGATCAGCTCGAAGTGACGGTTCTTGGGCACGTGCTCCGAGCCCTGGAACATCATGTGCTCGAAGAGATGGGCGAAGCCGGTCTTGCCGGGGACCTCGTTCCGCGAGCCGACACCGTACCAGAGGTTGACCGCCACGATCGGAACCGTCCGATCCTGCGAGACGATCACCCGGAGGCCGTTGTCCATTCGGTGGCGCTCGAAGGGGATCGAGAGGCTCACGGGCGCTCCCGCAGCCGCATGCGCAGCAGGTCGGGCGCTACCGCGTCTTCGAGCAGGTCCAGCGAGGACTCGGGACCCAGGTCCATCCGTTCTTCGACGCTCGTCACGAGTGCCAGGTCCACCTCGTCGGCTTGGAGCCGGGCCCGTTCGAGCATCTCGTATGCGACGTCCTCCCTTCCGGTCGCGGCCGTCGCGAGCGCAGCGGCGAGCTGCGCATCGAGATCGTCGGGCCGGAAGCGTGCACCCGCCATCAACTCTCCCGCGCCCTCGTCGGCGCGGTCGGCTTCCAGCAGCACGAGCCCGAACACGATCCGTACCCAGCCGTTTTCCGGATTGAGGCGTACCGCATCCGCGAGCGCGTCCGCCGCGAGGTCCCAGTCCTCGGCCAGCGCGTACGCCACACCGAGCTCGTACATGACCTCGGCGTCGTCGGGGGCGAGCTCCCGGGCCGCGCTCAGCTCCTGGACCGCCTGGTCGAGATAACCCTCCCGCGACAGATACGCGCCGTACATCATCCGGGCGAGTGGAAGCTGGGGCGCGGTCACGGCGGCCAGGCGCAGGGCCCGCTCGCCGTCGGGGTCGTCGAAGGCGGCGATGCCGTTGCCTGCCGTGGCCAGCACGTACGGGTCCTCGGGCTCCAGCGCCAGCGCGCGCTTGAAGCGCTCGTATGCGACGCCGTCCATCCCCAACTCGCGCTCCGCAACGCCGAGCCAGCACTGCACCGCAGGCTGGTCGTCGAAGTCCGCGAGGTTGTCCCGCAAGAAGTCGGCGGCCCCTTCCCAGTCTCCTTCCTCCGCGAGCGAGTGGGCCCGCTCCAGCAGCTCGGCCGTGGTCACCGCGACGCTACGAGGTCGTGGCCGGTCATCTCGGCGGGGGGCTCGATTTCCATGTAGCCCAGCACCGTGGGGGCGACGTCGGCCAGGCGTCCGCCGTCCTGCAGGGTGATGCCCCCGTCCTCCGGGTCGAACACGACGAAGTCGACCTTTTCCGTCGTGTGCGCCGTGTGCACGTGCCCGCTCTCGTCGATCATCTTCTCGCAATTCCCGTGATCGGCCGTGATCAGAGCCACCCACTCGGGATGCGCGCGGAGGGCGTCCAGAATGTCCGCCATGCAAGCGTCGACGGCCTCCACCGCCTTCACCGCAGCCGGAATCGAGCCCGTGTGCCCCACCATGTCCGGGTTGGCGAAGTTCACGAGGATGAACGAGTAGGGACCCTCCTCGATGCCGGAGACGACGATGTCAGCGACGCCGCGGGCGCTCATCTCGGGCTGGAGATCGTACGTCGCCACCTTGGGCGACTGGACGAGCTTGCGGTCCTCCTTCTCGAACGGGGTCTCCTCTCCTCCGTTGAAGAAGTACGTCACGTGGGCGTACTTCTCGGTCTCGGCGGTCTTGAGCTGCGCGAGCCCATGCGCCGCGATGGTCTCCGAGAGGCCCATGCGCACGTCCTGGGGCGCGAAGGCGACTTTGACCGGGAGGTCGTCCTCGTATTCCGTCAGGGTCACGACCTCGGCGGGCAGCTCGCCATCACGCTCGAACCCGTCGAAATCAGGGCGCACCAGCGCCGACACGAGCTGACGCATACGGTCGGCCCGGAAGTTGAGCATGATGACCGCGTCCTCCGGCAGGATACCACGCTCGCCCGCCTCGCGGATTCCGGTGGGTGGGACGAACTCGTCCGTGACGTCTGCGTTGTAGGAGCGCCGCAGGAAGTCCGGGCCGTTCTCCCATGCCTCGGATTCGCCGCTCGCGATGAGGTCGTAGGCCCGCTTGGTGCGATCCCACCGCTTGTCGCGATCCATGGCCCAGTAGCGCCCCGTAACGGAGGCGATCTTCCAGGACTCGCTGTTCGCGCAGAGGTCCGACACCTGAGCCAGGTACTCGATGCCACCCGTGGGGGACGTGTCGCGCCCGTCGGTGAGGCAGTGGATGTGCACGGGCAGGTCCGGCGGGAGCAGCTTCATGACTGCTACCAGGTGCCGGAGATGGCTGTGCACGCCCCCGTCGGACATCAGCCCGATCAGGTGGAGCGTGCCGCCACGATCCCTGAGACGCCCCACGAGACCCTCGAGTCCGAGATGCTCGGCCAGCGTCCCGTCCTCCACGGCGTTGTCGATGCGGACGATGTCCTGATGCACGACACGGCCCGCGCCGAGGTTGAGGTGACCCACCTCCGAGTTGCCCATTTGCCCGGGAGGAAGCCCGACGTCGGTACCCGAGCACCCGAGGCGCGTGCGGGGTCGGTCGGCGTAGAGCGACCGGAAGGTGGGCACGTCCGCCTGCTCGATGGCGTTCCCTTCGCTCGCCGGGCCGTCGAAGTCGGAGTGGCCCCAACCGTCCAGAATGACGAGAAGTACTTTTCGCATGGCGGGAATCTAACGCGGATGCGGAAGAGCCCTACACCACGAACGCGCGCGGCTCACAGCACATCGGGTGAGAGCGATCGTCGGGATCAGAACGGCACGACGGATCGCGCCGTCGAGGTGGGGTTGAACTCGACGCCCAACTGCCCGTTGAGGTTCTCGCCCCAGCAGTAGGCCGAGCCGTCCGACATCAGCGCACAGCTGTGGCTGGCACCGTCGACGACCTGCACGGCGGTTCCGGGGAGCGAAACCAGTCCGGGCGTGTCCGAATCGTAGAGCGCAGAGTCGTCCCCGCGTTGTCCGACCGAATTGAGACCCCAGCAGTAGACGGACCCCGCATCGTCCACTGCACACCCGTGGCCATCGCCCGTCGCGATATCGACGAAGGTGCCCGGGAATGCGATTTCCTCCGGCGGATACCGGGGGATTCCCGAGCTGACCCCGCCCCAGCACCAGGCCACACCCGACCCATCCAAGCCGCACGCACGCCGATGCGACGAAACCAGACGCGTGAAGGTGTGACCACCATCCACCGGATAGGGCGAAGAGGGATCCGGCGAGGAAGAGCCCAGCGCGCCCAGAGAGCTCCCCCAGCAACTCGCCGTGCCCGTGTCCTCCAATCCGCAGCCGAACACGACGCCCGCGACGAGCCGAGTCGGCTCGATGCCGAAGATCGCTTCGACCGGGGTCGAGCCGTTCCAGGCTCCGCCCGCGGTGCCGAACTCTCCGTGCTGCCCGTCACCCCAGCAGACGGAATAGGTGCCCGAGGACGCGCAAGAGAATCGGTCTCCGGTTGCGATCGTCGCAAAGGTGGAGTCCGTCGTCACCGGGACCGGCGTGTCCGAGTCGGACGACGACCCGTTGCCGAGCATCCCGAAGTCCCCCTGGCGACCCCAGCAGTACGCGCCCCCTCCGGTCGTGAGGCCGCACGCGTGATACAGGTCGAGATCTACCTGTTGGAACCTCAGTCCCCCGTCGATCCGCAGGGGCTCCCATCCTACGCCGTTGAGCCGCCCCCAGCAGTAGAGATCGCCCGCCGAATCGAGGCCGCAGGTGCTCACGCCACCGGCGAAGAGCGCATCGAACTGAAGCCCACCGGAGACCAGCTCGGGCTGGAACCGAACCGGCGGATGTCCATCCCCCAGCTGCCCGTCGGGGTTGCTGCCCCAGCAGTAGACCGTCTCGTCCGTGCCCAATCCGCACGCCGCCTGATCGCCCAGGGCCAGATACTGATAGCTGTGGCCCCCGACCACCTCCGTGGGCGGAACGAGCTCGCTGTCCGCGCCATCGCCCGCGCCCAGCTGTCGGTTGTAGTTCCCGCCCCAGCAGTACGCGGCGCCACCCTCGTCGAGGGCGCACGCGTAGTGCGTACCGGCCTCGACGAAGACGATGTCGCTCAGCCCGGGCACCAGGCTCGGCACGCCGGCCTCGGCGCCACC
>JASFUR010000057.1:0-11661 GCA_050050215.1 Gemmatimonadota bacterium | reverse complement strand
GGAGGGTCGTCGATGAGCGTGGCCGCTTCCGACCACTCGTCGAAGAGTCCGTCGAGGAGCACGCCACCGCCCGGGCTCTCGGCAGCGGAGCAGGCGGCCACGAGCACCACAGGGAGCAACGCCGTGAGGGCGCTCGGCAACGCCTGTGCGAACCTCGGCAGCCGGGATCGTCTCATGGAGGGTGGTCGCAGCTCGCGGGCGGCATGGTCGGGGCGTCCCACTCTAACCAGAGGACCGCGGCGTGGCGATCCCGGTCACGACGAAATAACGTCGTCGTCTCTTCGGGTGTCCCTTGATGAAAGCCCCCAAGTGACGAGGACGGATTGAGACACGCTGGAATCGCCCTCATCGGTGCGCTCGCCCTGACGGTCGCGATGGCCGCGCCGAGGCCCGGCGCCGACGTGCGCGCCGACACGCCCGAGGCGCTGGCGGTGGAAGCACCGCAGGTCGCTGAAGTCGCAGCCGCCGACGTCCCACCCGAGGCGACTTCGACCGAGGACGCCATCGAATCCGAGGCGGAGAACAGCGCTGGCTCGGAGCCTGACGTCGACGGGGACCGCCGCCGCCGCTATCGGCGGTGGTACCGCAACATCTATCCCGGCCCGATTCCCACGCCGGCCGACTGGGAGCCACCCGAAGGCCCCGTGCACATCGCGCTGCAGGCCGGTCACTGGAAGGCCGACGAGGCGCCGGACGAGCTGAGCGGCCTCAAGGACAACGGAACGAGCGCGCGCGGTGTGCCCGAATGGCGGGCCAACCTCGCCATCGCGCGGAGCGCCGCCTCCATGCTCCGTGCCAAGGGGTACATCGTGGACGTGCTTCCGGCGGTGGTGCCCCCGAGCTACCGGGCGCACCTCTTCATCTCGATTCACGCGGACGGCAGCAACGACCCGAAGGCGACGGGATTCCGGGTGGCGTCTCCGCGACGAGATGCGACCGGTCGGGCCTCGGAGATCCAGGAGCTGCTCGAGCGCACCTACGGTGAGGAGACCGGCATCCGCCGCCTGCCCGACTCGACGCGTCGAATGAGGAACTACTACGCGTTCAACTTCCGCCGGTACCGGCACGCGCTGCACCCCATGACGATCGCCGTGATCCTCGAGACCGGCTTCCTGACGAGCGAGTCCGACTGGAGCGTCATCGTCGACGATCCGGACCGTGCTGCGCGGGGCATCGTGGAGGCGGTGACCGCCTATCACGTGACGGCGCTCCCGGAGACGCCCGAAGTGGTGGCCCAGCAGCTCGACTGAGGGCGCACGACGCCGGTTCCCTGGCCAGCCGACCCTTGCCACCCCTATCGAAAGCGCAGTTCCGAGCCGTATGATGCCACTACATATCCGCGACTCGGGCAAAGGAGGCCGCTATGGCGATTCTCTCGAAAGGGAGCCGTCCCAGTGATTCCATCCCCACCTCGTCGATGGCGGATATCGCCTTCCTCCTGCTGATCTTCTTCCTCGTCACGACGACGTTCCCGAAGGACAAGGGTCTGGCCATCGTGCTGCCGTCAGACTCCTCTCCGGTATCGGAGGAGAACGTCATGCACCTGATCGTGAGCGGGACGGGAGACGTGGAGATCCGCAGGGGAGCCAGCCAGCAGGGCCAGCATGTCTCCGCCGACCAGATCGGTGCCATCTGGCGCGAAGCGGTCGCCGAGAACCCACGCCTCATCGCAGCTGTGAAGACCCGCCCCGACGCCGCCTACCGGCACATGGTCGATGTGCTCGACCAGCTCGAGGCGGCAGGCGCGCGCAGGGTCTCGCTGCAGATGCTGGAGGGCTGACTCCGGGGACGGGATCGGTCCGGCGTCGTCTCGACCAGGCGCCGGCCCGGGCGCTAGGCTCCCCGCTTGTCCGCGTACATGTCCTCGTCCGCCTGGATGAGGAGGTCGGCGATCGTGCGGTGACGGTCGGGGTCGTACGTGGCGGCGCCCACGCTGAACGTGGTCGTGGCGCCCCCGTCGTCCTCCCCCATCAGCTCACGGAGCTCGGTCAGCGGCCGATCGATGTCCGATGTCCCCGCGCCGCTCAGAAGCACGCAGAACTCGTCGCCGCCGAGGCGTGCGACGACGTCCGAGTCCCGGAATGTCGAGAGCAGGTGCTTCGAGAACTTCCGGAGCACCTGATCGCCCACCGCGTGGCCTAGCGTGTCGTTTACGTTCTTGAACTCGTCGAGGTCGAACAGCAGCAGCGTGGCCGGCTTCTCGACCCGGAGGCACACGGCGAGCGTGTGCACCGCGATGGCCTCGAATCCGCGGCGATTCGCCAGATCCGTGAGGTCGTCGGTCGTCGCGAGCGCCAATGACCTGATCTCGTTCTCGACGAGCTCGGCCAGGTCGGTGAGGACCGTCGCGTCGTCGGCCTCGAGGTCACGGGGCTCGTGGTCGATCACGCACAGCGTGCCCAGCGCGCTCCCGTCGGGCGCCTTCACCGGGCATCCCGCGTAGAACCGGATCTCCGGGGAGCCCGTGACCAGGGGATTGGAGCTGAAGCGCTCGTCGCTTCGCGCGTCCCGAACGACCATCACATGGTCCGAGTCCAGAATCGCGTACGCGCAGAAGGAGTACTCCCGCGGCAGCTCCTCGTCTTCGAGCCCGTTCCGCGACTTGAACCACTGGCGGTCCGCGTCGACCAAGCTGACGAGCGCGATCGGCACGCGGAAGAACCGGCGCGCGATGCGCGTCAGACGGTCGAAACGCTCTTCGGGCGCCGTATCCAGGATCCCCAGCGCGTGGAGACTCTGTAGACGCTGCGCTTCGTCGGAGGGAAGGGGGGCATGCATGACTAGAAGATAATAACTGGCTCGTGGTCCGGCCGCGCGTTCAAGCGACGCGGCTCACGAACAGCTGAGTCTCGTACTCGAATCGGACGTGTTCTACCCGGCTTCCAGGCAATCCGGACCGTCCAGGCCGCGATCGACAGCCAGCCCGACGCGTCACGGCGCTCGCGCCGGCTCGATCCGCGTGGCGCGTCACCCGTCGTTCATCACCGTCAGCTTGAACCCGTCCGGATCGCTCACCCTGAAGGCTCGAGGACCCCAGGGCATGTCGGTCGGCTCGGTGTCGAAGGTGCCCCCACGCTGTTTGATGCGCGCCGCCAGCTCGTCCACGTCCTGGGCCGTCGTGATGTAGAGCGAGATCCCCTCGCCCTTCTTTCGATGCCATCCCTTGGCGCCGTCGTCCTGGCCCAACAGGATGCGGACCTCGCCCGCGACCAGGGTGACCCCGACGACCTTTCCCTCCCGCTCGTGCTCGTTCTCCACGTGGAAGCCGATCACGTCCCGCCACCACGCGAGACTGTTCTGGAGATCGGTCGCGGTGAGCGAGACGGAGAGCGCACGTCCCCTGAAGGACTCCGGCTGGGCGCGCGGGGCGTCCTCGGACGAGTCGTTGGTCATTTGTATCTCAATCCATCGAGTAGAAGAACTCTTCCTTCACGATCTTGCCGTCCGCGACCGTGTACAGCGCCACCTCTTCCATGGTGAACTTCTGGCCGCTCGGCTTGTTGGTCACGTCCAAAGTGTAGATCACGGCGAAGCGGTCTTCCCCGTGAGGGAACGGGCCCTTCACGGACGAAGAGTGCACCTCGTGGTTGGCGGCCCACCACTCGTTCTTCGCCTTCACGGCGTCGACGCCCTCGGAGACGCGGCCGCCGCCGGTTGGGGAGTCCGCCGCCTCGATGCTCGCGATGTCCTTGCCGTACAGCTCGTAGATCGCGTCGAGGTTCTTGCCCTGCTTCACCAGGTCGACGAGCCGCTCGCCGATCTCCTTGATCGTCATCTTCATCCCCTCCGAGTGCTCGGTTCGTTCATACGCTATCGGCTTGGGCCGCGCCCCAAACTAGGCTGCGGTCGGCCGGTTCGCATCGGGGGTCGCGGGCAAGTGGACGGTTCGGCTGCGGGCCCCTGCACGGCGGCCCCGGCCGCCTCACCGTGCCGCGGTCGATCTCTCCTTCGCGCAGCGCGCGCTCGTGCTACCTTTTCAGGCTCTTCGCGATGGTTCCGAACCTGCCCTGCAAGCACCCATGAGCACCGGACCCGAAGGAAAGAACGACACCACCGCAGACGCCGGACTCCCCCGGCGCGTGCTGAAGTTCGGGGGGACGTCGGTCTCGGGAGCCGCTCGCATCGACGTCATCGCGAACGTCGTGCGCGACCGGCTGGAGATCAGCTACCCTGTGGTCGTGGTGTCCGCTCTGTCGGGTGTCACGGAGCAGCTCCGTCGCGCCTCCGAGTTGGCGACGCGAGGGGAGGCCGGCGAGCTCCTCGAGCAGATCGAGAAGCGTCACCGCGGCGCCGTGGCGGAGGTGACGGGTGACGACCCCGAGGCGGTCGAGGGCGTCGAGCAGGTGCTCAGGGATGCCGCCAGGCTCATCCAGGGGATCGAGCTCGTGGAAGAGTGCTCCCCGCGGACGCTCGACCAGGTCCTGTCGCTGGGCGAGCGGCTCTCCGTACAGATCGTGGCCGCGGGCCTGCGCAAGCGTGGGCTGAAGGCCCGCGCGGTCGACTCGGCCGAAATCATCGTCACGGACGGGAACCACGGCGAGGCGGAGGTGGACTTCCCGGCCACGGAGGAACGGGCGCTCCGCGTTCTGGCGCCCGACGGCGTCGTGCCGGTCGTGACGGGCTTCCTCGGCTCGACGGAATCCGGCGAGCGCACGACGCTCGGAAAGGGCGGCTCGGACTACTCCGCGGCTGTCCTGGGATGGGCCCTTCGTGCCGAGGAGGTCGAGATCTGGACGGACGTCTCGGGCGTGATGACCGCGGATCCGCGCACGGTTCCCGACGCCCGGCCGCTGCGGAACCTCGGCTTCAACGAGCTGCTCGAGCTGTCGCACTGGGGCGCGCGCGTGGTGCATCCGAAGACGGTGAGGCCGCTCCGCGACCGGAGCATCCCGCTCTCGATCCGGAACACGATGGCCCCGTCCGACCCGGGCACGCTGGTCACGCCGCACGCGCCGAAGACGAACCTCGGACCGGTGCGCGGCATCGCGTCGATCGACCAGGTGGGCGTGATTCAGCTGACGGGCGTGGGCCACGGTAGCGAGTCGGTCACCGGGCGCTTCGTGCATGCCCTGGACGAGGCGCGCTGTCCGATCCTCCTGCTGAGCCAGGGGTGCAGCGAGCGCTCGGTCTGCGTGGCCCTGGCCCCACGGACGGTGAGGCCGGCGCTGCGCATCATCGACAAGACGTTCGCGCTGGAGCGGCGGGCGGGCCTCATGGACGACCCGTCGGTCGAGGAGGACTGCTCGATCATCGCGGTGGTGGGCGAGGGTATGAAGGACATGCCCGGCATCGCCGGGAAGGTGTTCGGTACTCTGGGCGAGCACGGTATCAGCATCCGCGCGATCGCGCAGGGCTCCTCGGAGCTCAACATCTCCTTCGTCGTGCGGCACGAAGACGTGCACGAGACCGTGCGCCTCCTCCACGAGGCGTTCTTCGGCCTGGCGCAGCCCGAGCCGGCGCGAGAGGAGCCGGAGCCGACGCAGACCGGCTTCGAGCCGGAGGCCCCCGGCCCGATCGACGTCGTGGCCTTGGCAACCGAGATGATCGCGATCCCGTCCCTTTCCGGGCACGAGCACGCGGTCTGCGACTTCGTCCAGGACCTACTGACCCGGAAGGGTTGGGAGGTGCGCACGCAGCCCGTGTCCGGCGGTCGCGTGAACATCTGGGCGACACGGAAGGGCGGGGAGGTCACGCTCACCACGCACCTCGACACGGTCCCGGGCTTCTTCCCGGCTCGAGTCGAGGACGGGAAGCTCTACGGTCGGGGCTCGTGCGACGCCAAGGGCATCGCGGCGGCCATGATCTGTGCGGCGCAGAACCTCGCCGAGCAGGGAGAGGAGCGCGTGGACCTGCTCCTCGTCGTCGGTGAGGAGGCGAGCTCGGACGGCGCGCGCGCCGCGGCGTCCCTGCCGGCCACGAGCCGCTGGATGGTGAACGGCGAACCGACCGAGAGCAGCCTCGTGAGCGCGTCCAAGGGCTCGCTCCGTGTCGTGATCCGGGCGAGTGGCCAGGAGGCGCACTCCGCGTATCCGGAGCTCGGGCGTTCCGCGGTGGACGGCATGGTCGGGTTGTTGAACGAGCTCAAGGTCCTTCAGCTACCTGCGGATCCGGAGTTGGGCGAGACCACGGTCAACGTCGGGCTCATCCGCGGCGGGTCGGCAGCCAACGTGTTCGCCGGCGAGTGCGAGGTCGAGCTGATGATCCGCCTCGTCGGAGATGCGGAGGAGGTCAAGGAGGCGATCACGAATCTGGTCGGCGACCGCGCAGAGCTGATCTGGGGGAGCCATATTCCGCCGGAGCGCTTCCACGTGGTCGACGGATTCGAGACGACGACCGTCGCGTACACGAGCGACGTGCCCATTCTCTCGGCCTGGGGCACGCCGCTGATGTTCGGGCCGGGATCGATTCATCACGCACACACGTCGGAGGAGCACGTGTCTCTCGATGAGCTCCGCGGGGCGGTGGATGCGTACGAGGGCATCGTACGCGGGTTGTTGGCATCATGAGCGCGGCCAGGGCGAGCAGCGGCGGAGGCTGGAGCAGCGGCGCGGGATCCGTGGAGCGCATCCCCGTCGCGGTGCTGGGCGCGACCGGAGCGGTCGGACAGACGTTCATTCGCCTGCTGGACGGGCACCCGCTCTTCCGGGTGGCCGAGGTCGCCGCGTCGGAGCGGTCGGCCGGCCGTGCCTACTCCGAGGCGATGACCTGGCACGAAGGCGTCCTGAGCGACGAGGTCGCCGGTCTGGAGGTCACGACGTGCGACCCGGCCCGGGTCGAGTCGAAGGTGGTGTTCAGCGCGCTCGACTCGTCCGTGGCCGGCGACGTGGAGAAGGCCTTCGCGAAGGCGGGGGCGGTGGTGCTCAGCAACGCGAAGAACCACCGCATGGATCCGGACGTGCCGCTCGTGATCCCCGAGGTGAACGCGGACCACCTCGCGCTCATCGACGTGCAACGCGAGAAGCGTGGATGGCCGGGAGCCATCGTCACGAACGCCAACTGCGCCAGCACGGTCGTGACCGTGCCGCTCGCGCCGCTGCACGAGGCCTTCGGCGTCCGCCAGGCCGTGGTCGTCACGATGCAGGCGGTCTCCGGGGCGGGGTATCCCGGCGTGCCCTCGATGGACATCCTGGGTAGCGTGATCCCGTACATCGGCGGTGAGGAGGACAAGATCGAGACCGAGCCGAACAAGATGCTGGGCACGCTGAGCGACGGAGCGGTGACACACGCGGAGATCGCGGTGAGCGCGCACGCCAACCGGGTGCCGGTCGAGCACGGCCACACGGCGTGCATCTCGCTCGGCTTCGAGCAGCCGGTCGCGCCGGAGGAAGCGGTCGAGGTGCTGAGGGCGTGGGATGGCCACGTGGTCAGCCGGGGTCTGCCCAGCTCGCCCGACGAGGCGCTCGTCGTCTGTGACGAGCCCGACCGACCGCAAGTCCGGCGGGACGTGCACCGGGGCGGGGGCATGACGACCCTGGTCGGGCGCGTTCGCTCGGATCCGCTCCTGCACCTGCGTCTGGTCGCGCTGTCGCACAACACCGTGCGAGGTGCGGCGGGCGGCTCGGTGCTCAACGCAGAGGTGCTGGGCCGCTTGGGTCGCCTGCCCGGTGTCGAAGAGGGGGCATGGTGAGCGATCCCGCCCCCGAGAGTCCCATGAGAGTCGCCGTCCTCGGGATGGGTCGCATGGGCCACGAGGTCGACGCGGCGGCCCGGGAGCGGGGTGAGGAGGTGGTGGCCAGGCTCGACGTGAAGGACGTCGAGGACCGCCCGGCCGCGGTGGCCGCGCTGCGGCAAGCCGACGTGGCCATCGCGTTCACCGTGCCGGAGTCCGCAGTGGGCGACATCGACCTCTGCCTGGAGGCCGGAGTCCCGGTGGTCGTCGGGACGACGGGCTGGTACGATGAGCTCGATACGGTTCGGGCGCGGGTCGAGGAACAGGATGGCACGCTCCTGTATGCGCCCAACTTCTCGATGGGCGTGGCGCTGATGAGGGCGCTGCTGCAGCGTGCGGCGGAGCTCCTCCCACGCCTCGAAGGGTTCGACGTCACCATGACCGAGACGCACCACGCCGCCAAGAAGGACGCCCCCTCGGGGACGGCCCTGCTGCTGCGCGACGCGCTGGCCGGAAGTGGGCGCGAGATCCCCATCACGTCCATCCGGGTCGGCCACGTTCCGGGTCGGCACGAGGTATGCATCGACGGGACCTATGAGCAGGTCGTCGTCAGCCACGAGGCGCGCAATCGCCGCGTCTTCGCCGACGGCGCGCTCACGGCCGCGTCTTGGCTGCGGGGCCGCACTGGTGTGTACACGTTGGACGACGTCCTGGGATTGGAGGGGTCATGAGTGAGGCGGTGGCGGTGCGGGGATGCGGAACGGCACTCGTGACCCCGTTCACCGCGGACGGAAACGCCGTGGACGAGGACGCCTACCGCGCGCTCGTCGACTGGCAGATCGAGGAGGGCATCCACTTCCTCGTCCCCTGCGGCTCGACCGGCGAGGCAGCGACACTCACTCATGAGGAGCACCTGCGGGTGGTCCGGATCGCGGCCGAGCAGACCGCCGGCCGTCGGCCGGTTCTCGGCGGTGTGAACGGCAACGACACGAAGGCGACCATCGAGCAGGCGAAGGCCGTCGCCGACCAGGGGGTCTCGCACCTGATGGTCGTGGGCCCGCCGTACAACCGGCCGCCCCAGCGGGGGTTCATCGCGCACTTCGAGGCCATCGCCGACGCGGTCGACCTGCCCCTCATCCTCTACAACGTGCCCGGGCGCACCGGCTCGAACATCGAGTCGAGGACGACGCTCGCGCTCGCCGAGCACCCGAACATCTGCGGCATCAAGGAAGCGTCCGGGAACATGAACCAGATCCTCGACGTGATCCTGCACCGGCCGGACGGCTTCGTCGTGCTCTCGGGCGACGACCCGCTCACGGTGCCGATGATGGCGCTCGGGGGAGACGGCCTCGTGTCGGTCGTGAGCAACGCGGTACCGGGCCCGATGGCGCGGCTCACCGAGGCGATGGACAGGGGCGACCTCGCCGAGGCTCGCCGCCTGATGAAGACCCTTCAGCCGATCATGATCGCAGGCTTCGTGGAGAGCAATCCGATGCCGATGAAAGCTGCCATGGCCGAGCTCGGCCGCATGGAGGACGCCGTCCGCCTGCCGCTCGTACGGCTCGCCGACGAGCACCGGGACAAGATCCGGAGTGCCCTGAAGGCTGCGGGGGCGCTGTGAGCGCATTCGACCAGAAGGAGTTCCGCGACCAGATCGAGTACCTGGCCGATACGCCGAAGGACCAGTCGCTTCCGGACGCCGCCGCGGAGGTCGTCGAAGACCTCCTCGACGGTCTCGAGACCGGGGAGTTTCGGGCCGCACGGCGTGCGGACGACGGCAGCTGGGAAGCGGTCCCATGGGTGAAGCGTGGCATCCTGCTGGCGTTCCGTGTGGGCGTGGTCGCGCCGACCGTCGGCACCGAGGGCGGCGTGCCGGAGGGTGACGACGCGGCCTTCTACGACAAGCACACGCTACCGTTGCGGAGATTCGTGCAGAGCGATGCGGTGCGTATCGTGCCCGGGGGCTCGGCGGTGCGTCGCGGCGCTCATCTCGCGCCTGGAGTGGTGTGCATGCCGCCCATGTACGTGAACGTCGGCGCGTACGTCGGAGCCGGGACGATGATCGACTCCCATGCGCTGGTGGGCTCGTGCGCACAGGTGGGCGAGCACGTCCACGTGAGCGCGGCGGCCCAGCTGGGCGGTGTGCTCGAGCCGATCAACGCATCACCCGTCGTCGTCGAAGACGAGGCCGTGATCGGCGGCAACGTCGGCGTCTACGAGGGTACCATCGTACGCCGGCGCGCCGTGCTCGGCGCGGGTGTCGTGCTCACGCGCGGCACCCCGGTCTTCGATCTGGTGAAGGAGACCGTCCACCGCGCCGCGGAGGGGAAGCCGCTCGAGATCCCCGAGGATGCGGTCGTCGTGGCCGGGTCCCGGGCAGTGAGCTCGACCTGGGCGCGCGACCAGGGCGTCTCGCTCTACACGCCCGTCATCGTGAAGTACCGGGACGAGAAGACCGATCTCGCCACCGCGCTGGAGGGCTGGCTCCGCTAGGGACCCGTCGCGGGGTGGCACCCACCGGCCAAACAGGTGTTTGACCCTCCGTAACATCCCCTGCATTCTTTCGGCCCCTCGGCAGCGTGCCGGGGGCTCGCAGCACAGCTCTTCCGAGGATCGATGTCAGCAGCACGACGACGCCGTAGCCCGGCCGGAGCGCGGACCGCGTCCGACGCCACCCGGGCCCGCGAGCACCCCACCTCGCGGAACGTTCTCTATCTCCCGCTCGCCCTCACGGGTCTGCTGGGGCTCCTCTCCTTCATGCCTCGGGTGCAGGACAACTCGCGGCTCACGTGGTCCTTCTGGGGCGCGATCGCGATCCTGCTCGTGTGGCAGGCTCTGCTCTACCTGCGTCTCAAGGGGGAGGACGAAGGGCGGTCGTTCACGACCGTCCTCCGCAAGCAGCACTACATCCAGGGCCTGGTACAGGTCGCCGTCTTCGCGTACTGGGGCTGGTATTGGCGCCCGGTCTACGAGTTCGCAGGCCTCCTACTCGCCCAGCTGGTCTTCGCCTACGCGGTCGACATGCTGGTCCAGTGGTCGAGACGCGAGAGCTACGTGCTCGGCTTTGGCCCGGTGCCGATCATCTTCTCGATCAACCTCTTCCTCTGGTTCCAGGACGACTGGTTCTATCTACAGTTCCTGATGATCGCGGTCGGCTTCCTCGGCAAGGAGTTCGTCCGCTGGCGACGGGAGGGGCGGCGGGTCCACATCTTCAACCCGTCGGCGTTCGCGCTCGGCCTCTTTTCGCTGGTGCTGATCGCCACGGGCACGACGAATTTGACGTGGGGGCCGGAGATCGCCTCGACGCTCACGCTCGCGCCGTTCATCTACACGCAGCTCTTCCTGCTGGGGCTGATCGTGATGTACTTCTTCTCGATCACCCTCGTGGCCGCGTCCGCGGCGGCGGTCCTCTTCGCGGGAAGCGCGCTGTACTCGGCGTGGGCCGGAGTGCCGTACTTCATCGACTCGGACATCCCGGCCGCGGTCTTCCTCGGGTTGCACCTGTTGATCACCGACCCGTCCACGTCACCGAGAACGCCGCCCGGCAAGATGGTCTTCGGCGCGCTGTACGGCGCCGGCGTGTTCGCGCTCTACTGGATCCTGGGGGCAGCGGGAGCGCCGACCTTCTACGACAAGCTGCTCTGCGTCCCGCTCCTCAACTTGAGCGTGCGTGGTATCGACGCGCTCATCGGCCGCGTGAAGGCGAGCCCCGCATGGGATGTGTTGCACGGGGACTGGGTGTTCACGCGACCCAACCTCGCCCACATGGCCGTGTGGGTCGTGCTCTTCGCATCGATGTCGGCGTTGGGTCGCACGGACGGCGTCCACCCGGGCGACCGGCTCCCGTTCTGGGTCGAGGCGTGCCAGGAGGGGCGCCGAAACGCGTGCGACCGGCTCATGCAGTTGGAGGCCACGTACTGCGGGGACGCGTCCGCGTGGGCGTGCAACGAGCTCGGCGCGGCCTATGCCGAGGGCGAGATCACGGCTCCGAACGAGGAGCTGGCGGAGGGCTACTTCGCGCGTGCCTGTGAGATGCGCTTCCAGCCCGCCTG